>CAUSPE010000020.1:0-33691 GCA_963533485.1 uncultured Streptococcus sp. | reverse complement strand
ACGCGCCAAGCACCTCTTCTTGCCTTGGATTTGTCAATGCCATAAATCAAGAAAATCAGCAAATTCCAAATCAAGAGGGCAAGTGTTATTCCTTCATTTATCTTCATAATCTTTCAATGATAGCTTCTGTCATTTCCTTGGTCGAAGCCTGTCCTCCAATATCTCTTGTTAAAATGCCAGCCGCTAAACTAGCTTCAACAGCACGTTCGATACGCTCTGCATCCTCATAACGTCCAAAGCTATCTCTCAACATCATGGCAACTGACAAAACCATGGAAATAGGATTGGCAATTCCTTGACCTGCAATATCAGGCGCTGAACCGTGAATAGGCTCATAAAGACTTGGGCCTTTTTCAGAATGACTGGCTGATGGCATGACGCCAAGTGTGCCTGATAGAACGCTTGATTCATCAGATAAGATATCTCCGAAAAGATTTTCCGTCACGATGACATCAAACTTGGCAGGATTGGTAATCATAAGCATGGCAGCTGAGTCCACCAACTGGTGTTCCAAGGTCACATCTGGGAAATCCTGCGCGACTTCCTCAGCTACTTTGCGCCAGAGTTTTGATGTTGCTAGGACATTTTGCTTATCGATACTAGTAACGAGTTTTCTCCGATTTCTTGCAATTTCAAAGGCCTTGCGAATAATCCGCTCTACTTCCTCATAGCTGTAGTCATTGATATCACGCGCTTTGCGCTCTTCAAGGACATGATCTCCAAAGTAAATCCCCCCTGTCAACTCACGTACCACGACAAAGTCTACACCAGCAATTCGTTCGGGTTTGAGAGGTGACAAATGTTTGAGATTGTCAAAAATCTTAACAGGCCGAATATTGGCATAGAGATTGAGTTCCTTACGAAGAGCCAGCAAGCCTTGTTCAGGCCGAACCACTGCTCCATCATACTGAGGACTACCGATAGCCGCAAGGAGAATAGCATCTGCTTCTCTACATGCCTTGAGGGTTTCATCAGGTAAGGGATGCCCCGCAGCATCAATACCTGCACCTCCAAAGGGGCGTCTATCTATCTCATAGTCAAAACCTGTTTTTGAAGCTAGAACTTCCAGAACTGCTAAACCAGCTTCCATGATTTCTGGACCGATTCCATCCCCTGCTAGTGCTACTATTTTCTTTGTCATAGCCTTCTCCTTTACACACTAGGCATGTCTCGGTAGGAAACGCTATGCCCCATCTCACCTGCATTCTCTTTTTGAACAAAGGTATTAGCATTGATATAAGCAATAGCCGAAGCCTTCAATACATCGAAATCGAGACCTGCTGCGTTAAAGATGGTTTCTGTATCTCTGTTTTCAACAGTAACCAAGACACGAGCCTGGGCATCGATTCCATCTGTTACCGCATCAATGGTATAGGACACCAAGCGGACAGATTGGTTAAAGAACTTATCGATAGCATTAAAGATCGCTTCAACGGAACCTTGCCCTGTCGCATTGAATTCGACTTTCTCACCATCCATATTGGCTAGGCTAACGAGCGCTTCAATCTCATTATCTGCATGGGTTTGAAGTTGCAAATCATCAAAGTGGAAGCCTTCTGGATTTTCAACCATGGTTCCAGCTACCAGAGCTCGAATATCTGCATCTGTGATTTCTTGTTTCTTGTCCGCTAGTGCCTTGAACTTAGCGAAGAGTGGTTTGATATCCTCTTCTGTAAAATCTAGGGCCAGTTCTCTTAGTTTTTCAACAAAGGCATGGCGACCTGACAATTTACCAAGTGGAAGACTATTGCTCTTGACACCGACCAATTCAGGTGTGATGATTTCATAAGTGAGAGGATTTTTAAGGACTCCATCTTGGTGAATACCAGACTCGTGAGAGAAGGCATTACCACCAACCACAGCCTTGTTTTTAGGAACTGGAATACCAGAGAAGCGAGAAACCATTTCAGACGTATTCATTGTTTCATCCAAAACAATATCACTAGTTGCTTGGAAGAAATCCTCACGAATCTTCAAAGCAACAGCTACTTCTTCAAGAGCAACATTACCTGCGCGTTCACCGATACCATTAATAGTTCCCTGGACACGTCCAGCACCATGTTTAATTGCTGTCAAAGTATTTGCAGTTGCCATACCGAGATCATCGTGACAGTGAACACCAAAGACAACTTTATGATCTGATTTAATATTTTCAGTCAAGTAATCAAAGATACGTGCAAACTCTTCTGGAGTCGTAAAGCCAACTGTGTCAGGGATATTGATATAAGATGCACCTGCATCGACCGCTGTTTGAACGACTTGCAAGAGGAAATCCAACTCTGTTCTAGTCGCATCTTCAGGAGAGAATTCGACGATTTCAAACTTAGAACGTGCATAAGAAACATGTTCCTTGATAGCTTCTAAAATCTCTTCCTTGCTCTTATTGAGCTTATACTTGCGGTGAATCGGACTGGTAGCGATAAAGACATGAATTTGGGGATACTTGGCATCCTTAAGCGCCTCATAACAAGCATCAATATCAGATTTTACAGAACGAGCTAATCCTGTCACTGCTGTTTTTTTCATGGCTTTAGCAATTTCTTGAACAGCTATAAATGAATCTGGACTAGCAGCCGGAAAACCAGCTTCAATTACAGAAATTCCCCATTTCTCCAGCTGTCTTGCAATGGAAACTTTTTCCTTTATTGAGAAGTTAACACCAGGTGTTTGTTCCCCATCACGAAGGCTTGTATCAAAAAATTCAACTTTACGCATAAGATTTCCCCTTTTCCAAATGTGGTTTTAAAAAAACATCTCGCTCAGAAACCCAAGCGAGATGTTGATTTACTCCCGCTTGGTAAGCCAAACAGGACTAATGCTTTTGCACTAGCCCGAGTACCTCAACAACAAAGCAAATTGATTAAACTTAGCTGTTTTCATGTTTGACTTTCTCCTTCGTTTGATATCTTGTTTAGTATTTTAGCATAGCTAAAAACACTTGTCAAGAAAAAATCCATTATTTTCTGAAAATTTCTTCAGTAAAGAATATTTTGCTAATTGAAAGTATTTGAAAACTCAAGCGAATTTCCTTATTTTTTCACAGTCAAGTTCCAACTTCTTTCGATGAGTTCTATCACTTCTTCATCTTGCAAACTATCATCAAGCGCCAAACTAAGCCAGTAGCGTTTGTTCATATGAAAGGCCGGATAAATGCCTTTTTTTGAAAGCAAATAAGCTACTTGGTCGTGTTTGAGGTTGACTGCTTCGACTAGCCCTTCTCTCCCCTTTTCCAGCTTATCCCATGGGATTCTCATCAAAACAGCATACCATTTTTGATTACCTTCATGACGCAATACAGCTGTATCAGGCGATTTCTCCCATAGATATTCCAACTGATTACCATATTTTTTCTGAACTTGAGCCATGATACGCTTAGTCTGAGGGCAGATAAAATCCTGTACATCAAAGCAAGCCTTCCGAATCTGGTAAAGAATCTCCAAACAAGCCTCACGGATACTTGCAACAAAACTTCCCCTCATACTTTCCATGTGTACTTGAGGATAGAGGTCACCCGTTTCCTGATCAAAAACCTGAAAGCTCACATTATCAGGAGTGATAGAGACTGCCATGTAAAAGTCACCCTGCAAAATCTGGCAACTATAGGTCCAAACTTCCCCCATTTCTACAAAACCATAGGCATGGGCTTTTTCTTGATTAAACTGGTAAGATTTAAAAATTTCAAACATAAGTGAAAACTGCTACCAAAAGCTAGCAGTTCCTTTCTATTTTTTAAAAGACAACCTTAGTTCCATGCAATTGTGTCACGCCCAGCTGGTCAATAAAGTTTTGACGGTTGTCCAAGTCAATCCCCCCACCTGGTAAGATTTCAATTTTACCAGCTGCATGTTCCAAAATTCTGTGATAATGAGCGAAACGTTTTTCTAGCGAGTCTCCAGACACACCAGCACGAGTTAGGATACGGGTAACACCAACTTGGCTGAGCCAGTCAATGGCTTCCAACTGGTCTTCATCACTCAATTCATCAAAGGCCATGTGAAAGACAATTTCCATTCCTTTAGATGCGGCAATCAACTTCTCAAGATTAGGCTTATCTAACTTTTTATCAGCAGTTAATGTCCCAAATACAACCCCTTGACTTCCAGCCTGTGCAGTCAAACGAATATCTTCTAGCATGATCGCTATTTCAAGATCAGTATAGACAAAGTCGCCACCACGAGGACGAATCATAGTCATAATGGTGGTGTCGTAGTTAGCTGCCAGTTCAACCGCCGCCTTGCTCACTCCATAGCTAGGTGTTGTTCCTCCTACTGCTAGATTGTCACAAAGTTCGATTCGACGAGCTCCAGCCTGCATCGCTTTTTCAAGCAAGGTCACATTTTCAGCACAAAATTCGTAAATCATTTGATTCTCCTTGATGTTTTCTTTGAATTTATTATATCATATTATTTTAAATATACTTTCATTTTTATCAAGGCAAATAACTACTATTTTTATCTATTCTTTGTCAGGAATGACTTTAAAGAGATAGTAGGTGATAAAGACAGTTAAGGCTCCCAGACCGATTTTAACTGGCAAAAGAGGGGCAAAATAAATAGAAATCCCCATCAAGATATAGATAGATACGATGATTTTTTTCTTTCGTTCTCGCGCTATTGACTTGGTCTCGCGAAAGTCCGCTACATAAGTCTGATAAAGCTTTGTATGATAAAGCCAGTCTTCAAAACGCTTAGAAGATTTTGAAAAGCAAGCGATAGCTAACAAAAGAAAGGGGGTTGTTGGTAAAAGCGGTAGGACAACTCCAATAACAGCTAAAGCCAGTGAAATAAAGCCAATACAGAGATAAATGATACGCATGATTTCTCCTAGATAAATTACTCTTCCTCTAGTTTCGCACACAAAGGGGAAATTTGTCAAGCTTCAAGTAAAAAGAGCCTGAAATTCAATTTCAGGACTCTGCATTTTATTTAATTTTCTCTTCTTCGTAGTCGCCATTACTACATACAACCTGCTTGCCACCACCACGGACTTTTTTCTCCACTAGGAAGTGTCCGCATTTTGGACAGTCACGGCCAATTGGTTTGTCCCAGGAAGTAAACCCACATTCTGGGTAACGATTGCAACCATAGAAGATACGATTGCGCTTGGTTTTGCGTTCGATGATTTGTCCTTGATGACAGCTTGGACACTCGACACCAATCTCTTTGACAATTGCTTGTGTGTGACGGCAGTCTGGGAAATTACTACAAGCATAGAATTTACCAAAACGACCGAGCTTAATCACCATTGGACTGCCACAAACTTCACAGTCAAATCCAGCTGGCTCATCCTTAATCTGGATTTTTTCCATTTCGGATTCAGCCTTGGCTACCTCTTTAGAGAATGGTTTATAAAATTCATCAATGACACGTTGCCACTGCTCTTTACCAACTTCGACATCATCCAGTTTTCCTTCCATCTCAGCTGTGAAGGTCACGTTTACGATATCTGGGAAGTATTCAACAATGAGTTTATTAACAATTTCCCCCAACTCTGTTGGTTCAAAACGTTTTGCTGCCAGACGAACGTAGTAGCGTTTTTGGATGGTTTCAATGGTCGGAGCGTAGGTTGACGGACGTCCAACCCCATTTTCCTCCAAGGTCTTGATAAGAGTCGCTTCCGAATAGCGAGCTGGTGGTTGGGTGAAATGTTGTTCTGGCTTGCTATTGACCTGCTTGACCACATCTCCTACTGCCATATCTGGCAACATTTTGTTCTTGTCAGAGTCATTGTAGATAGCAAGATAACCATCAAACTTAACTTGGCTTCCATTTGCCGCAAACTGAATCCTATTTTGAGATAGCTTAACAGCCATGGTATCAAAGATAGCTCCCGTCATCTGGCTAGCCACAAAACGGTTCCAGATAAGGGTATAAAGTTTGAGCTGGTCTTTGTCCAAGTACTTAGCGATGCTTTCTGGTGTGTTAAAGACGCTAGATGGACGAATGGCTTCGTGGGCATCTTGAGCACCTGAGGCATTCTTGACCTTGCTACCATGCTTGGAATACTTGCTACCAAAACGGTCGTTAATGTAGCTTGCCGCTTCATTCTGAGCCACAGGACTGATACGAGTCGAGTCTGTACGCATATAGGTAATCAAACCTTGCACACCTGATCCGATATTGATCCCTTCATAGAGCTGTTGGGCCACCATCATGGTCTTTCGAGTACGGAAATTAATTTTGTTAGCCGCATCCATCTGCATGGTTGAAGTAGTATAAGGTAGGGGCGCATTGCGTTTGCGTTCTTTCTTATCTACCTGGTCTACTATGAAATCTTTGCTAGTCAAATGGGACAAGACTTCTTTGACTTCTTCGTTGGTGGTCAATTTCATCTTTTTGCCATTCATACCATAGAAAGAAGCCTGAAATTGTTTGGTTCCCTTCTTAAAAACACCATCAATTGTCCAGTATTCTTCTGGTTGAAAGGCATTGATTTCATTTTCACGGTCAATGATGAGCTTAAGGGCAACTGACTGCACGCGTCCTGCTGATAAGCCCTTCTTGACCTTTTTCCACAAAATTGGCGAAATTGAATACCCCACCAAGCGGTCTAAGACACGACGAGCCTGTTGGGCATCGACCAAGTCCATGTCAATCTTGCGAGGCTCTTTAAAGGCATTTTTGACTGCGTCTTTGGTGATTTCATTAAAGACTACACGGTTGGCATCATTCTCATCCAAGTTGAGAATGTGAGCTAAATGCCAGGAAATCGCTTCTCCTTCACGGTCCGGGTCACTCGCAAGAAAGACTTTATTGGCCTTTTTAGCTTCTTTTTTTAAGTCATTGATGAGAGGACCTTTTCCTCGGATATTGATATACTGTGGTTCATAGTTATTTTCAATGTCGACTGACATACTGGATTTTTTCAAATCACGGATATGCCCGACACTGGCTAAAACCTTGTAATTTCTGCCTAGGTATTTCTCAATCGTTTTCGCTTTAGCAGGCGACTCCACGATGACTAGATTTTTTTTAACTGTTGATTTTTTCTTCTTTGTTGCCGTAGCCACACTATCACACCTTTTCAAAGTAATAAACTTTATAAAGTGTAAACCATTTTTCTATAGCTGTCAAGACCTAAGTCCTATATATAGAAGAAAAGTTTATCTGTGTGAACAAATTTCTCCTTAAAATTCAAACTCAGCCAACACATCTTGACCACTGCTAATCAGCTTTGCCCCCTCTTGGATCAAGTGGTGACAGCCATCTGAATGGCCATCTAAAATGTTTCCTGGAATGGCAAAAACATCACGCCCTTCCTCCATAGCTCGCTCACAAGTAATAAGACTACCCGAACGCATCCTTGCCTCTGCTACAATCACACCACGGCAAAGGCCAGCAATGATACGATTACGAGCTGGAAAGTGAAATTTCAAGGGTTCCTCACCAGGTCCGTACTCGCTAAGTACCAAATGGTGATTGCCAATGTGTTCCTGCAAACGTTTATTGGCTCGGGGATAAAAAACATCCAATCCTGTTCCAATGACAGCAATCGTTCTTCCTCCATTCTGGAGTGCAGCCATATGGGCAGCCGTATCAATCCCTTTGGCTAAACCACTGACCACGATTAACTCGTTTTCCAAACCTTGAATGACTTTCTGAACCGATTTTGCTCCCTGACTAGAACATGAACGACTCCCTACAACAGCAACCTTTGGAAACTTTAACAAGTCCAGATTTCCTTTATAAAACAAGAGCACTGGAGCATCATAAATCTCACTCAGATCCCAAGGATAACAGTCATCAAGAATAGAAAAGGATGGAAATTTCTGAAACTCTTTCTCCAACTGTGTATCATCTATCTGGAAATAGCGTTCCATAAAAACTGCAGGATTGCGACATCCTGAAATTTCTGCAATATCACCTAGCAAGAGCTCCTGTTCTACAGTCTCGTCATATTCAAGAACAGTTAAAATTTGTTGATTGCTCAGCCCAGCTTTTCTCAATTTGTAAATCTCATAGTTTGTGATCTTCATATACAACTCCATTTCTTTTTCTACTCATCTATCTATTCGTAAAAAAAAATAAAAAGAAGACCAAGGATCTTCTTTTTTTCATTTATTCAGATTTAGTAGTTGACCAGCTACTTTCAACCATCGGTAAGATTGTTTTTAAAGCTTCCCCATCCCCTTCAAGTGAAACATAGCGGATTTTACCATCATTTGATCGGAAGACCCAGGTAACGAGGTATTTTCCTGACTTAGCAATTGCATTGACAACATAGGCTTCATAACCTCCAATGGTCGATTTGGAGCCCCAGACCTTACTAAAATCAGAGCTTTGTTCTTTGGAAGTTAAAATACTAGATGAGACTGTCACAACATCCAGTTTAGCATATTCTTCTTCGCTGATATTGAACTGATCAGCCTTGAAGGTATTCAGCGTAACAATGTTGATATCTGTTCCATCACTATACTGTATATCATTTCCACCTTCTACTTCATGGAATCGAACCCATGATTTGGGTACCTTGACAAAACCATATTCATTCGAACCGATGATTTGCGTCTCTTCCTTTTTCGCTTCAGAAACAGCAGAACTAGGGCTACTCGTTTCCTGACTGCTTGAAGAACTAACAACCGCAGTCGAACTTTCTTCGGTTGCTGTTTGCGATTTATTGGAGCATGAAGCTAGAAAAACACTAACAGTAACTACAGTACCTAAAATTAATAATTTTTTCATCTTACCACCTTTCCATCTGCATTATAAGAAAAATAAGGACTTCTGTCAAATTCTAACCTAATCTATTCTGTTAGCTTCCGATTTTATCACTCTCATTTAAAGCAAAAACTCTTGAAAAATCTTCAAGAGTTTTTTTATTTCTATTCTTCATCCATGCTCAAGACGCTAAGGAAGGCTTCTTGTGGGACTTCTACTGATCCGATAGCTTTCATGCGTTTCTTACCAGCTTTTTGTTTTTCAAGGAGTTTGCGTTTACGAGAAACGTCACCACCGTAACACTTAGCAAGTACGTTCTTACGAAGGGCCTTGATATCCGTTCGAGCCACGATCTTGTGCCCAATAGCTGCTTGAATCGGTACCTCAAACTGTTGACGAGGGATGATTTTCTTGAGCTTATCCACGATGAGTTTCCCACGTTCGTAGGCAAAATCCTTGTGAACGATAAAGCTGAGGGCGTCCACCTTGTCTCCATTGAGAAGGATATCCATTTTGACCAGTTTAGATGGACGGTACTCTGACAATTCGTAGTCAAAGCTTGCATAACCACGCGTCGAAGACTTAAGCTTATCAAAGAAGTCAAAGACGATTTCAGCAAGTGGAATTTGATAGATAACATTGACACGATTATCATCAATATAATCCATAGTCACAAAGTCCCCACGTTTACGCTGAGCTAGTTCCATAACTGCTCCGACAAACTCCTGCGGTACCATGATTTGCGCCTTAACATAAGGTTCTTCAATAGTCGCAATCTTAGTTGGATCTGGAAATTCAGAGGGGTTAGACACATCCATAGATTCACCGTCAGTTTGGTTAACCTTATAGATAACAGATGGAGCTGTCATGATGAGGTCAATGTTGAACTCGCGCTCTAAACGCTCTTGAATAACATCCATATGAAGGAGTCCAAGGAAACCACAACGGAAACCAAATCCAAGTGCCTGAGATGTTTCTGGTTCAAATTGCAGACTGGCATCATTGAGTTGCAGTTTCTCAAGGGCTTCACGTAGGTCATTGTACTTGTTTGACTCAATTGGATAAAGACCTGCAAAGACCATAGGATTCATCTGCTTGTAGCCGTCTAGCGGTTCTGCTGCAGGATTACTTGCTAGAGTAACTGTATCACCCACACGAGTGTCTTGAACCGTCTTGATAGAAGCCGCAATATAACCAACGTCACCTGTCGCTAGGAAATCACGACCAACTGCTTTCGGCGTGAAAATACCAACTTCCGTCACATCAAAGGTCTTACCATTGCTCATGAGTTGAATTTTATCGCCAGGTTTGACAACTCCATCCATGACACGCACTTGAAGGATAACCCCACGATAAGCATCATAAACTGAGTCGAAAATCAAGGCTTTTAATGGAGCTGAAACATCACCAGTTGGTGCGGGAACTTTCTCTACGATCTGCTCAAGAATTTCTTCAATACCAATACCAGCTTTGGCTGAAGCCAAGACCGCTTCGCTGGCATCCAGTCCGATGACATCCTCAATCTCTGTACGCACACGCTCTGGATCGGCTGCTGGAAGGTCAATCTTGTTAATGACGGGCAAGATTTCCAAATCATTGTCCAAGGCTAGATAAACGTTAGCAAGAGTTTGAGCTTCAATCCCTTGAGCCGCATCAACCACCAAAATCGCTCCTTCACAGGCAGCTAGCGAACGCGACACTTCATAGGTAAAGTCCACGTGCCCAGGTGTGTCAATCAAGTGGAAAATATAGGTTTCGCCATCTTTTGCAGTGTAATTGAGCTCGATGGCATTGAGTTTAATGGTAATCCCACGTTCACGCTCAAGATCCATACTATCCAGAAGCTGGGCTTGCATTTCACGACTAGAAACGGTCTCCGTCTTTTCCAAAATGCGGTCTGCCAGTGTTGATTTCCCATGGTCAATATGGGCGATAATAGAGAAGTTTCGAATCTTCTCCTGTCGTTTCTTCAATTCTTCTAAGTTCATGATGCTCTTCCTTTCAGGGTATCTATTAATTATAAATTGTTTTTAACATTTTGACAAGACCATACCCTGCTAGGAGTACTAATCTTCGGCAATAAAGCCATCATTTTCGATAAAGTGGTGTTCTGTCATACCTTGGTCTGTAAAGACGATTCCATGAAGGACACCGCCATAGACAGCTCCTCCATCCATGCCAATCTTGCCATCATCTGTTACCCAAAGCTCAGCAGTACCTCGGTCTTGCTTAAGCAAACCATAAACTGGTGTATGCCCAAAGACAATGGTTTTTCCGGTATGATTTTCAGCTTCGTGGAATGGTTTTCTGAGCCAGACTTTCTTGTAATCAGTTGTTTCATGCCAGTCTTCCAAGGTCAAGTCAATACCCGCATGAACAAAGATATACTTGTCTGTCTCTACTACAAATGGCATTTGACGAATAAATTCGACCAAGTCTGCTGCTTCAGTCGCAACACGCTTGGCATCTTCTACGCCATCAACTGGTGCATCCAAGGGACGACCTAAAATAGAGTTAATAGTTGTATCTCCACCATTGCGACGATAATGGTCATAGCTTTCTTCTGGGTCATCGAGCCAAGTCAGAAACATATACTCGTGGTTTCCTGATAGACAGATAGCCCCTTGATTGTCCACCAAGTCCTTGACCATTTCTAAAACACGGCGGCTATCTTCACCTCGGTCAATCAAATCCCCTAGAAAAAGCAACTGGGTGTGACCATCCCAGGTTTTGAGAAGGTCTTCCAGCATACCTGCTTTTCCATGGACATCTCCAATTACATAATAGTCTGTCATTTATTTCTCCCTCGTTTGCAATAATTCTCTAGCTTGGGTAAGGGCAGCTTCGGTTACATTTTCCCCAGCCAACATTTTAGCGACTTCCTCTACTCGCTCTTCTAAAGTCAAGAGACGAACCGTCGACACGGTTGAGTTCTCATCGCTAATCTTCTCAATAAAGAATTGATAATCCGCAATGGCAATCACTTGTGGAAGGTGAGAAATAGCAAGAACCTGACCATGCTGGCCAATCTTATGAATCTTTTGAGCAATGGCTTGGGCCACACGACCTGAAACTCCCGTATCCACCTCATCAAAGACAATACTAGTCTTGCCTTCTTTACGAGAAAAGGCGGATTTAATAGCTAGCATGAGACGAGACAATTCCCCACCAGATGCAACTTTGACCAAAGGCTTAAAGTCCTCACCTGGGTTGGTGGAAATGTAAAATTCAACTGTTTCATTTCCTTCACGGCTGAATTTACTCTTACCAAAGCGAACCTGGAACTGTGCCTTCTCCATATAGAGATCTTGCAATTCTTGTTTAATCTCTGCCTCAAGCTGCTGGGCCAAATCATGGCGAGCAGATGCAAGCTGACCTGCCAAATCAACAAGAGTAACTTCCAATTTCTTGAGCTCTGCTTCCATGTCTTCAGAAGAAAGGTTATTACCCGTCAAGAGATTGTACTCTTCCGTAATCTTGGCAAAATAAAGCAAAACGTCGTCCACAGTTCCACCATACTTGCGGGTAATAGTATTCAGAAGGTCTAAGCGATTTTCAACCTGCATGAGACGATTACCATCAAAATCCAAGTCATCAATAATATCTTCCAAACGCTTGGTAATATCTTCTAAAACATAGTAGATCTCTGACAGAGAACTTGAAATTTCACGGTATTCAGGGTCGTATTCTTCAACACTTTCCATGTCATTCATGGCTGAACGGACATTAGCAAGACTGGAGAATTCCTCATTATCTAACATGCTATAGGCATTGGTCAGCGTATCCGCAATATTTTTATGATTGAGGAGTTTATCTCGTTCTTGGTTGAGAGCCAAGTCTTCACCAGCCTGCAAGTTTGCTGCCTCAATCTCTGCCATTTGAAATTCCAACATCTCAATACGAGCCTTATGTTCTTGTTGGTTTTTCTTGACTTCCAAAACCTGCTTGCGCATTTTGCGATAGGCATCAAAGCTCGTCTGATAGGTCTCCTTCAGCTCCAAGAAAGCAGCATCACCAAACTCATCCAACATCTGGATGTGCAGTTGAGGACGCATTAACTCCTCTTGGTCATGCTGACCATGGATATCCACAAGGTGTTGCCCAATAGCACGCAAGACAGAAAGATTGACCATCTGACCATTCACACGACTAACACTACGACCGTTTTTCAAAATTTCCCGGCGGATGATGATCTCATCACCCATTTCCAAGCCTTGCTCATCAAAAAGTTCCTGTAAATGGCGACTGTTTTCAACCGAGAAAAGCCCCTCAATCTCTACCTTTGGCGCACCGTGGCGAATAACGTCTGTCGTTGCACGAGCCCCCAACATGAGATTCATAGCATCGATAATGATAGACTTTCCAGCACCCGTTTCCCCGGTTAAAACAGTCATACCCTTTTCAAAATTGAGGGAAATCGCCTCAATAATGGCAAAGTTTTTTATCGAAATTTCAAGTAACATACTGACCTACCATTTTTTGACTTGTTCAACAATTTCTTCAGCTGCCTCTGCTGTTCTAGCTACAATTAAGATAGAATCATCATCAGCTAGACAGCTAAAAATCTGTTCAGAAAATGCTTCAACCAGCTGACTCTTCACAAAAATAGTATTTCCAGGAATGACAGCAAGGTTGATTATATTTCCCATTAACTCAGAACTCACAATATTGTCCTCAGCCAACTGCAAACTTTTGACGATTGATTTTGGCAACTCATAGATATAGGTGTTGTTCTTCAAAGGAATTTTAACAATCCCAAGCTCCTTGATGTCCCTTGAGACAGTGGCTTGCGTAGCAGAAATACCTGCTTCCTTCAAATGCTCAACGATTTCTTCCTGAGTCCCGATTTGATAATCCGTAACAAATCTTCTAATTTTTTCAAGTCTCTCTTTTTTATTCATCTTTAAATTCTCTATGTGCTCTCTCTACAACTTTTTCTATTTCAGGGGCAACTTGATTACTTGCTCCCTCTTCCTTTTTCAAATATGCCAGAAATTCGATATTTCCATGTCCACCTTGGATGGGAGAAAAGTCCAAACCAAGCACTGAAAAACCTTGTTCAACTGCCATAGCAGTGACAGATTCAAGGACAGTTTGATGAACCTTGGCATCGCGAATGATTCCATTCTTTCCAATCTGCTCACGACCTGCTTCAAACTGGGGCTTAACCAGAGCCACCACCTGACCTTGATCAGCCAAGACACGATGCAAAGCAGGCAAAATCAGACTGAGGGAAATGAAACTCACATCAATACTGGCAAAGCTTGGTTCCTGCTCAAAATCAGTCTTTTCAGCATAACGAAAATTAAACTGCTCCATGCTGACAACCCGTGGGTCTTGGCGTAATTTCCAAGCCAACTGATTGGTGCCAACATCAACTGCAAAGACTAACTCAGCACCATTTTGCAGCATGACATCGGTAAAGCCTCCGGTAGAAGCACCAATATCAATCGTGGTTGCGCCATCAACTGACAAACCAAAGGCCTGCAAGGCTTTTTCTAATTTTAAGCCACCACGGCTGACATACTTGAGTTTTTCACCTTTGAGTTTTAGCTCAGTGTCATCTGGGATTTTCTCTCCTGGTTTGTCAAAACGCTCCCCATTGAGGACTGCTACGACTAGACCTGCCATGACACCGCGCTTGGCCTGTTCTCGCGTTTCAAACAAGCCCTGTTTATAAGCTAGTACATCCACTCTTTCCTTAGCCATTGATTCTCAAACTTTCTACTACTTTCACAATCGGCTCTGTTTCAAAGCTGACTTGCTGGGCAATTTCTTCTAACTTGGCATTAGCTTGATCCAAGGTTTGGTTACAAAATTCAGTGGCCTCTTCCAAGCCCAACAAGGCTGGATAGGTTGATTTTTCAGCCTGCAAATCCTTTTGTGGAGTCTTGCCGATTTCCTCAAAACTAGCTGTCACATCCAGCACATCATCTCTGACTTGAAAGGCCAGCCCAATCAATTCACCCACAGTTTTCAATTTTGCTTGGATTTCTGGTTCCAATTCCGCAATGATAGCAGCTGCTTGGAAAGGATAAGCTAGTAATTTTCCAGTCTTATTGGCATGAATGGTCTGAAGTTCTTCCAAGGACAAATGCTGGTGTTCGCCTTCCATATCTAAAACCTGCCCTGCAACCATTCCCAGACTTCCTGAAGCAAGGGATAGGTTGGCAATCAAGTCCACCTTGATCTGACTTGGCAAATCCGCCTGCGCTATTAAGGCATAGGGATCTAGGAACAAAGCATCTCCTGCCAATATTGCCATCGCTTCGCCAAATTTCTTATGATTGGTTAAACGCCCTCGACGGTAATCGTCATCATCCATGGCAGGAAGGTCATCGTGAATCAAGCTCCCTGTATGAATCATTTCCAAGGCCGCAGCCACCTGCGCGTGTGCTGGTTTAATAGCGACTTGCAAGGCTTCCAGAACCTCTAACAAGAGAAAAGGCCGAATTCTCTTGCCACCAGCATGAATGGAATAGAGAACGGACTCTCGCAAACTAGAGGCAAACTGCTGGTCTCCATAAAAATTATCCAAAGCCGACTCAACAAGAGCTAATTTTTCTTGCTTCTTCATTCAAAATCACTTTCTGTTCCGTCTTCTTGCATGACCTTAACCAAGGTCTTTTCAGCCTTGTCCAGCGTCGCTTGGAGTTCTTTTGACAAGACCATGCCCTTTTGAAAGGCAGCAATCGCATCTTCCAGAGCAATTTCACCATTTTCTAAACTTTGGACAATGGTCTCCAGTTCTGCTAGATTTTCCTCAAATTTCTTTTGTTTTGACATCTTTAACCTCTAATTCTACTTGACCATCTCGCATCAAAAGCGTCACTTGGTCTTTTTTATTCAACATCTCAACAGAATCGACTACGGACTCTTCTTTTTTGACAATTGCATAACCACGCGCCACTATTCGACTGGTATCCAACATCATCAAAGCTTCTGAAAGTCGCTTGACTTCAGCAACCTTGGCATCATAAACCAGCGCCATTTGGCTGCGTAGGAGCTTGTCCAACTGATCTAGACGGTCTTGATAGCGTTGGATTTTGGTAATAGGTGATAATTGTACCAGTTGATGCGTCCTTGCTTGGACTAGCTGTTTATTATCAGAAACCCGTGTTCGCAAACTTTGTTTTAAGCGCAGTTGTAGTTGATCTAACCGTTGCAAATAACCATCATACAAGCGCTCTGGTTGTCTAAAGATGACTGACTGACTGCATTTTTTCAGAGCTTCTTGTTTCTTAGATATGACATTTCGGACTGCTGTTGCCATTCGTTTTTCTTGATTTTGCAAATGGGTCAAGAGATCCAACTTTGTTACAGGTGTTGCCAGTTCAGCTGCAGCTGTTGGCGTTGCAGCACGGCGATCAGCTACAAAGTCCGCCAAGGTCACATCTGTCTCATGACCAACACTAGAGATAACTGGCAAACGGGATTCAAAAATAGCCCGTACCACAATTTCTTCGTTAAAAGCCCAGAGATCCTCGATGGAACCCCCACCACGACCAATGATGAGAACATCTAGGTCCTCACGTTGATTGGCACGCGCAATATTTCGAGCAATTTCCTCCGCTGCTCCATCACCTTGTACCTTGGTCGGATAGAGAAGGATATCAACACCAGGAAAACGTCTGCTGACGGTCGTGATGATATCTCGAATAACAGCTCCACTGCGACTGGTTACTACGCCGATACGCTTAGCAAACTGGGGAAGAGGTTGCTTGAAGCGTTCTTGAAATAAACCTTCTTCTGTCAATTTTTTCTTTAGTTGTTCAAACTGAATCGCAAGCGCCCCAACCCCATCAGGCTCAGCTTTTTCAATGATGATAGAATAGCTACCGCTCGGTTCATAAACCTGCACACGCCCAATTACATTGATCTTCATTCCCTCTTCCAGGTCGAAACCTAATTTTTGATAAGTCCCTGACCAGATGGTTGCTTGAATAACTGCATGGTCATCTTTTAAGGAGAAATATTGGTGAGTAGGTCGTTTACGAAAGTTGGAAACTTGACCAGTTAAATAGACCCGTTCCAAGTAAGGGTCTTTATCGAATTTCATTTTCAGATACTTGGTCAAAGTTGTTACCGATAAATACTTTTCCATCTCCACCTACTATTCATTTTCTTGCTTTTCCATGGGTATTATTATACCAAAAACATGATTAAAAATCTCCTTTTGCATACCGAAACTAAAGGAAAAATAGAAAAAGGAGGCAAGGCCTCCTCATCTGATTATTTACTGTTACGAGCTTCTTCCAAAATCTTTGCAATCTTGGTCGTCAAAAGGTCGATAGCAACGGTATTGCTGACTCCCTCAGGAATGACGATATCGGCATACCGTTTGGTCGGCTCGATAAACTGGTGGTACATCGGTTTGACCACACCTAAATACTGGTCAATAACGCTATCAAGGCTACGTCCACGCTCCTCCATATCACGCTTGATACGGCGAATAATACGCACATCATCATCTGTATCCACAAAAATCTTGATATCCATCAAATCGCGCAGGCGCTTGTCCTCCAATACCAAAATCCCCTCAACGATAAAGACATCCTGAGGCTCCTGACGATAGGTCTTGCTACTCCGCGTATGCTCTGTATAGTCATAAGTTGGAATGTCCACCGGACGTCCTGCCAACAATTCCTTAATCTGCTCGATCATCAAATCTGTATCAAAGGCAAATGGATGGTCATAGTTAGTTTTGACACGCTCTTCAAAAGTCAAGTGAGACTGATCCTTGTAGTATGAATCATGCTCAATCATGGAAATCTTTTCATCAGGGAAATGCGATAAAATGGCTCTCGAAACACTGGTCTTACCACCACCAGAACCACCTGTCACTCCGATAATGATTGGTCTATTTTGCATGCTATCCTCCGTTTTTTTATCCGTCGTCTATTCTATCACATTTTTTGCAAAATTTATAGTCTGATTTGGATAGTCTAGGGGAAACAAATCCATCCCCACACTCCAGTTAGACTAGCCAAAAACCTTTCTTGGTTTGTAGAAATTGTCCCTTTTTTCTAAAATGGCAAGCAATTTATCACCTTCAAAGGCAGCCAATTCTTTGTTTGTTTGGTCTAACTCAATAAAACGACCAAAGCGCACTTCTGTAGCCTCTTCTGGACTTAGGAAAACTTTGACAAGGTCCCCTATTCCAATTTCAAGAGGATGGAGAAAGTCCAGTTGACCGGCCTCCACTTTTGCAGCAATTTCATTCAAAGTCAAGGCATCTTCTAACTGTAAACCTGCTGCACTCGTCCGAGTCAAATGGGACATATGGGCCGCATAACCCAGCTTCTCTCCCAAGTCAACAGACAAGGTACGGATATAAGTCCCCTTACTGCATTTTACACGAAAGGTAAAACGTGCGAGGTGATCCTCATAAGAAATCGAACTCGTCCTCTCAAATTGATAAATAGTCACCTGACGTTCTGGACGCTCCACTTCCTGACCTGCACGCGCATACTCATAGAGCTTGCGACCATTAACCTTGACAGCCGAATACATAGGCGGAATCTGAGTAATAGGCCCAGTCAGACTTGCAATCGCTTTATCGACAGTGGTTTCATCCAAGGGCGACAAAACAGGGGTCTCTGCAACCACTTCTCCACTGGCATCCTCAGTCGTCGTTGAATAACCAAGAGTGATCTCCCCCTCATAGACCTTACCCTCATCCTGCATGAACTCGACCATACGGGTCGCCTTACCAACCGCAATCGGCAAAACACCCACCACATCCGGATCCAAGGTCCCACCATGACCAATCTTCTTGGTTCCCAAAATCTTACGCAGTTTAAAAACCGCATCATGCGAAGTCATCCCCGCTTCTTTTTTTAAATTGATAATACCGTTCATGTGTTGCTTTCTAGTTTCCCTTTCACTTCTATTCCTCATTGTTTAAATCAATTTTTTTAATATCATATAAATCCTCAGAGTAAAATGGTTTACCCGACTCAATTGGTAAAATATATTCAAAATTATCATCCTTTTCAAGCTGTTTATATTTTCCATTAACAACCGAAAAGTAGTCAGCATTTATGTTGTAATATCCATCTGGAAAGCTTGAAAAATCAATATCTCCTAGTTCCAATAGGTTGCTTTTGCTAAGTGTTAAATGCAAGCAAAGTGCTCCCTCCTTCATAAAGTCTTTAACAGAAAGAGTCGCATATCCTCTAAAAGCTTGTTTTTCTTTACTGAATGAATTTTGATTTTGAAGAGCCTTTTCTTTTATTAAAGGAGTTATCCTATATGAATTTGATATTTTAAAACCAGGGCTAGCTAATGGCTGTTCTTTATTATCAATAACTACTATATCATATCCTTTCTTTTGTATTGCACTTTCTACAGCTGATTTAAAATCATTCAGAACTGTCTGTGCGTCTTGGCTTGATGCAGAAAGCCTCAAGAATTCTTTAAAACCATAATTCTCATTAATGAAACTGACCTGTGTTAATTTTTGACGAATGTACTTAGCACCTACTTGGATAGTCATTCCATTATCCGATACTTCAAAAACACTAATATCTGAAACGTTACTATCTATTTCTACGCTTTTAAGAGCAACATCATAATTCATTCCCCTAGAAGAATAAAACTCTTTTAATTGTTGAACTTTAGCATTATTTCTAAAGTGGATTTGAATTCTACTTCCTATAAGTGGAGAAAAAATCCCAATCAAAAATAGAATAAGTAACTTACGACTTAATTTTGGATTATAGTCTTCCTTTTGATAAATCCAATCTAAATACGGAAATAAAAATAATGAAAAAATGAAACTCCAAAGGTCAATATCTTTTATAAAGTCAAAGGAAACGATCATTTTAAATCTTAGCAAAAACATCAGAAAAATTGCTAAAAAAATATTTCCAAGCAATAGAAAAGCAATGATGCGTTTCGATTCATTTTTTGCTTTTCGCACATAAGATATCCCCACCAGAAGATTAGCCAAAAAACTAATTCCATAACCGAATATAGTTGGAATAAATCCAAAAATAGCAAAGAATAAATTATATCTTGAGTCAGTATCGCCTACGCCTTCAATATTGAAAAGACCATATAGGAGATTAAGAAAAAATACAACTAATGGTAAATAAGCAATATAAACTTCCGAGAATTTCAAAGATTTTTTCATAGTAACTCCTGTTTTTAAAGTAACCTCATTCGCCCTTCAGTGCTTCAAACTTCGCTTTCATGGTTGGATTTTTTCTGGTCAATTTTTTAACAGAAACATCATCCAGCTTGTTGTTGGCGAGGCGGAGTTGGTTTTCAGATGTGGTTAGGAACTTTTTGACCTCTTCCATCCGTTTGATGGCCTTATCAATTTCGTCGATGGCTTTACCAAAGTTAGTTGAAGCTGAATTGTAGTTCTTGGCAAAGGCTAGTTTAAAGGCATCCAAATCTTCCTCAAAATGTGTAATATCGATATTTTGCTCTCGAACCAAGGCCAATTCTTGTTTGTATTTTAGGGAATTAAGCGCCGCATTTCGCAAGAGACCAATCAACTGGATAAAGAACTGAGGACGAACCACATACATCTTTTCATACTCGTGGCTGACATCAACAATCCCTGTATTAAAGTAGTCGTTATCTGCTTCTAGCATGGTCACCAGAACCGCATATTCGCAGTTTTTCTCCCGACGGTCCTTGTCCAATTCCTTGTAAAAATCTGCATTCTTATGCTTCTTTTCTGTGCTGTCCGCTTCATTTTTCATTTCAAACATGATAGAAATAAATTCTAACCCATTTTCATCAAAATCACGGAAGATAAAGTCCCCCTTAGAACCACGCGCAGAAACCTTGTTATCCTTCTCAAAGTAGGCATTTGGAAAGGCAAAACTGCGGACCTTATTGAACTCACTCTCTGCATACTGTTCCAAACTTTCCCCAATTGCCTTGGTTGATTGTTGGGCTTTGAAATTCTTATAAAATTCGACTTGCTCACTGGCTGCCTTAAGCTGGGCTTCGTAATTCTGCTTAACAGAAGCCAAAGATAACTCATTTTCCTTTTCTTGCAAGAGGAGCTGATTTTTGACCTGATCACGCTCTCTTTCTAAATCAGAGAGGGTCTTTTGCAGTTGATTTTCATGCTCTAAACGCAAGGTGGCCAATTGGCTTTCCAAGGCCTGCACTTCCTTGTCCTTTGCTAATAAGGCCTCATGGCTTGTCTGTTCAACTTCTTTCTTAGCCAATTCTTTCTCTGTATCAAAGTTTTGGATTTGACTCTGCAATTGCGCAATTTCTTGGTCTTTTTGAGCCAGTTTAGACTGTTGCTCATTCATGGCCTTTTGCTCAGCCAAGGCCAGCTCCTGCTTCATGCGATCGTGCAATTCCTTATCAAACTCAACCGTTCTCACTTGGGATAAAAGTTCGGCATACTGACTTTCATTTACTGTAAAGACTTCCCCACAGTTGGGACATTTGATTTCGTTCATAACATTCCTCTTTCTAGACTTCTGTAACCATTATATCATGCCTGAGGGAAAATCAAAAACAGTGAGTCAAAACCCACTGTTTATATCTTTTACTTTAAATTTTTTCCAAGGCTAAGCGCAAATCTTCAATCAAATCCTCTACATTTTCAAGACCGATAGACAAGCGGATTTGGTTTGGTGTAACACCTGCTGCTTCTAGATCTTTTTCTGACAACTGACCGTGGGTAGTTGTCGCAGGATGGACAACAAGAGATTTAGCATCCGCTACGTTTGCAAGGTCAGAGAAGATTTCCAAATTATCAATCACCTTGCGAGCCTCTGCCTCTCCACCTTTAACATGGAAGGTAAAGATTGAACCAACACCTTTTGGCAAATATTTCTCAGCCAAGGCATGATAAGGACTGTCCGCAAGTTTTGGATAGTTTACTTTTTCTACCTTAGGATGGTTGACAAGGAAATCAACAATTTTCTCTGCATTTTGAACATGGCGTTCGACACGAAGAGAGAGAGTTTCAAGCCCTTGGAGCAAGAGAAAGGCATTAAATGGTGACAAGGCAGCACCTGTATCACGAAGCAATTGAACACGAACAGCGATAATAAAGGCTGCTGCCCCAACATCGCGAGTATAGCTCAAGTTATGGTAGCTAGGATCTTCCTCTACAAACTGCGGAAATTTCCCTGAAGCTTCCCAGTCAAAACGACCACTGTCCACGATAACACCACCAATAGTCGTACCATGCCCACCGATAAACTTAGTTGCTGAGTGAATGGCAATATCGACACCGTGAGAGAAGACGTTAATCAAATATGGTGTGGCAAAAGTGTTGTCAGAAACGAGAGGAATATGGTGTTTATGCGCAATCTCAGCCAATTTTTCCAAGTCAGGAATGTTAATCAAGGGATTCCCCAAGGTTTCAATCAAGACAAGCTTGGTATTGTCATTGATAGCTGCTTCTACTTCTTCCAAATTATCCACATCGACAAAGGTTGTTGTGATCCCATAACGAGGAAGGGTTTCTTTCAAGAGGTTGAAGGTCCCACCGTAAATAGTTGACGCAGCCACCACATGGTCACCTGCGTGAGCAAGCGCCAAAATAGTGTAGGTTACAGCAGCCATACCTGATGCTGTCGCTAGCGCTCCAACACCACCTTCAAGAGCAGCGATTCTTTCTTCAAAGGCTGCTGTTGTAGGGTTTGTGATACGAGTATAAATGTTCCCTGGTTTTCTCAAGGCAAACAAATCGGCACCTTCTTGCGTGTCATCAAAAACGAAGGATGTTGTTTGATAAATCGGTACTGCACGAGACTTAGTCGCTGGATCAACTACTTGCCCAGCATGCAATTGTAGGGTTTCAAATTTAAAATCACGAGTCATAAGACGACCTCCAAATAGCTTCATTAGGGATATTGTATCATCTTGTGCTAGTCTTTTCCAATACCGTTTTTCTATATTTTGATATAAGGAACAACTATGACTAGTCTTACACATCAAACAAAAAAGCACGATTAACTCGTGCCCGTTTTTTAATCTACATAAGTATCTTCGTTTTTGTTGAGGAAAGCGTATGGCAAGCCCATCAAGAGACCCCCACCAATAAAGTTTCCGACAAAGGTTACACCCCAGTGACGAAGAATATTAGGTATGTCAAAGTTAGCAATTGAATCTGCTGCAACACTAAACTTAACAATCGCAAAAGAAGCAAAGTTCGCAGCAATGTGTTCGTTTGTTAAGAATACAAACATGTAAATTGCTGATAAGACAAGCCAAAGTTTGGCACCTCCGTCTTTCACCAAAACAAATGAAAGAATGGCAATGTTTACAAAGATATTGGCTAAAATACCTTCAAGCAAGACTAGCTCATTGGAACGGCCTAACTTCATCTCTACAACTCCTGAAATGAAGCTATCATGTGTTAGATTTGCAAAGGCTGCTGAGTGGGCAAAGCCCCAACCTGCTATAAGAGCACCAATGAGGTTGAAGAAGGTACAGTAAAGTAAAATCTCAGCTGTTTTTCTCCATGAGATTTTTTTCAAGAAACTACCAGCTGTCAAAAACATCATATTTGAAGTTACTAACTCAGCATTCAAGAAAACAATGTAGGCCAATCCCCAAGCAAAAACGAATGGGAAGAGGAAGCGTCCACTGCCTGGTGCGATCTTATTAATCAAGTCAGCCCCAACTGCGCCCGCAGCCGTACTAAATGTTAGAAAAGCACCTGCAAACATGGAACGAATCGCATATTTAAATTTGCTTTGGCTATAAAGACTTTCTTTCTTCTTGCAAGCGAATTCAATCTTTGAAATAAATTCTGAAGAGACCATAAAAAACTCCTAAACGTTTATTTGTGATAATTATAACATAATTCTTGTTTTCTAGAAAGCGTTTTCTGTAAAATTCTAAAATATTTATCCTAAGCCTTCTTATCCTTTTTCATAAGAACTATTTTGATTCTATTTGTTGACAAAAAAACCAGTGAAATAGCACTTCACTGGTTCATTCATTCTTAATAACGTTGTCTATACGGTTGATTAAAGGCCTTCAAAATATCCTCAGAAGTCTCAGAATAAGCTTTTGATTCTTTAAAGATTCCTTTGACGATTATACGCTCGGTCGCATTATAATCAACACAGGTAACCAAAGTAATCTCTTTTACGCCATCACGATCTTCGATTTCATCTACACGGTCTGGTGTAACACGTTTTACTTCTGTAATCTCATAAGTATAAACTTTATCCTTATCCGTCAGGTAAATTTTCATACCCGCTTTGGCATTGACCAAAGGTGAGAAGAGCATTTGACTGGCATTTTCAGCAGTAAAGATATGGTGACTTGCTAGAGAATAGTTCCCTTCTCCCATTTTTTGATCTGGTTTCATGGTCCCTGCTCCGTAGAACAAGTTTACATTATCCAAACCTTTAAAAATCGGTAAGTTTATCTCCACTTCGGGAATAGCAATACCTCCAATAACGGGAAGTTTCTGAGCATCCCATTGTGAAGCCAATACAGCTTCGGATGAAATAGACTTAACAGAGTCAAAATCAAAATTTCCCTCGGATTTTAAATTTTCATCTATATTTTCCTTAGTGACTTGATTGACTTGGTATTTGTTGGTATTCCAGACCAAAAAGATATCGCGAATCTTTGAATTAAAAATTAAAGCTAGCGATAAAAGAATTAAGAAACCCGCTAAAATATTGATAAATAGATTTCTTCGCTTGTTTTTCTTACTCTTTTTATTTTTCGTTTTTTTATGAGACATTATGCTTCACCTTCTGTTTCAATTTCAGTCCCAACTTCTTCTTTTTCTGCCGCAGCAACCGTTGTAAAGGTCACAATCTTGGCATCTTGATCTAGACGCATCACCTTAACTCCCATAGTTGAGCGTCCTGTTTGTGAAATATTGGCAACATTTGTACGGATCATGACACCTGTATCTGTGATAATCATCAGGTCTTCATCCCCTTTAACAGTGAGGAGACCTGCCAGAGGACCATTCTTCTCAGCAACATTGGCTGTCTTCATCCCTTTACCACCACGGCCTTTGGTAGGATATTCAGTAGCAAGTGTACGTTTGCCATATCCTTTTTCAGTGATGATAAGAACCTCATCTTGGTTTGTAACCACGCTAGCGCCAACTACTGTGTCACCCTCACGAAGATTGACTCCTCGGACACCTGTCGCGATACGGCTCATGCCACGAACAGCTGATTGATTAAAGCGAACAGCATAACCAAACTTGGTACCAATGATAATATCCGTATCTTCTTCTGTCAGCAAGACATTAATCAATTCGTCTTCATCCTTGAGATTCAAGGCTTTCAGTCCATTTTGACGAATATTAGCAAACTCTTTGACACTGGTTCTCTTCACAATACCGTGACGAGTTGTAAAGAAGAGATAGGCGTCATCACTACGTTCAGACTCAACATTGATAATGGTCTGAATGCTTTCACCCTCGTCCAACTTCAAAAGATTGACAACTGGCAAGCCCTTAGCGGTACGACCGTATTCAGGGATTTCATAACCTTTTAGTCGATATACGCGTCCTTTATTGGTAAAGAAGAGCAGATGATCATGGGTACTGGTTGAAACCAACTCACGCACAAAGTCATCATCCTTAACTCCCGTACCTTGAACTCCACGGCCACCACGTTTTTGAGCAGTGAACTCACCTTGGTCCAAACGTTTGATATAGCCCTTGTTAGATAGGGTAATCAAGACATCCGTTTCTTCAATCAAATCTTCATCTTCAAGAGTTAAGACTTCTCCGATCATCAACTCCGTACGACGCTTGTCACCAAACTTGCGTTTGACTTCGTCCAATTCTTCTTTGATAATTTGAGCCACGCGCTCAGGTTTGGCAAGAATATCAGCCAAATCTGCAATTAAGGCGATCAATTCATCATATTCAGACTGAATCTTATCACGTTCCAATCCTGTCAAACGACGAAGACGCATATCAAGGATAGCTTGACTTTGACGTTCAGAAAGCTTGAACTTGCTCATCAACTCAGCTTGCGCTTCCGCATCTGTTTCACTTGCACGGATAATACGAATCACTTCGTCGATATGGTCAAGTGCAATTAAAAGACCTTCTAAGATGTGCGCACGCGCTTCTGCTTTTTCCTTGTCAAAACGAGTACGGCGAACAACCACTTCTTTTTGGTGCTCGATATAAGCATCCAAAATTTGACGAAGGGACAAGATTTTTGGCACACCATTTTGAATCGCCAACATGTTGAAACCAAAGTTGGTTTGCATCTGGGTCATCTTGAAGAGGTTGTTAAGGATAACGTTGGCAGAGGCGTCGCGTTTAACCTCGATTACAAAGCGAACGCCTTCACGGTTGGACTCATCACGTACAGCTGTAATGCCCTCAATTCGTTTTTCCTGAACCAAGCGAACAATATGCTCATGTACCTTGGTTTTATTAACCATATAAGGGAATTCCGTTACAACGATACGCTCACGACCCGTCTTAGTGGTTTCAATCTCTGTACGAGAACGAAGGACAATGGAACCTTTACCAGTCTCATAAGCCTTATGAATCCCTGATTTCCCCATGACAAGAGCACCAGTCGGAAAATCTGGACCAGGCAAGACTTCCATCAAGTCCTTAGTCGTCACTTCAGGATTATCCATAACCAACTTCACTGCATCAATGGTTTCACCCAAGTTGTGAGGTGGAATATTGGTTGCCATCCCAACGGCGATACCCGTTGCTCCATTGACCAAAAGGTTTGGAAAACGAGCTGGCAAAACCAAGGGTTCACGTTCGTTAGCATCGTAGTTATCTACGAAATCAACTGTGTTTTTATTGATATCACGAAGCATTTCAAGAGCAATCTTGCTCATACGTGCCTCAGTGTACCGCTGCGCAGCAGCACCGTCCCCGTCCATAGAACCAAAGTTTCCATGCCCATCAACAAGCATGTAACGGTAGCTCCACCACTGAGCCATACGAACCATGGCTTCGTAAATAGAGGAATCTCCGTGTGGGTGGTATTTACCCATAACATCCCCTGTAATACGGGCTGATTTTTTATGAGGTTTGTCTGGTGTAACACCTAGTTCATTCATTCCATAAAGAATACGACGGTGAACAGGTTTTAAGCCATCTCGAACATCAGGAAGGGCCCGCGCGACGATAACGCTCATGGCGTAGTCGATAAAGCTGGTCTTCATCTCCTTTGTCAGATTGACATTCACTAAATTTCTATCCTGCATTCATAAATGCCTCATTTCACTATTAGTAATTAGATATATTATACCATAATTTGTCCTTCATTTCAGTCTTTGAAAACCACTAAAACGTTTACATCGATAACCGAATAGAATATTCGTGACAAAGCTTTTCAAAAGTGATAGAATGAAAGTGTCTGGGGATTCCCCTAAAAAAAATGAAGGAGATGTTTAGATAATGACTTCAACTAAACAACACAAAAAAGTGATCCTTGTTGGTGACGGTGCCGTAGGTTCATCTTACGCTTTCGCACTTGTTAACCAAGGAATTGCACAAGAGCTTGGAATTATCGAAATTCCACAATTACACGAAAAAGCTGTTGGTGATGCGCTTGACCTTAGCCACGCCCTTGCCTTCACTTCACCTAAAAAAATCTACGCTGCTCAATACTCTGACTGTGCAGACGCTGATCTTGTTGTTATCACTGCAGGTGCTCCTCAAAAACCAGGTGAAACTCGCCTTGACCTTGTAGGTAAAAACTTGGCTATCAACAAATCAATCGTAACACAAGTTGTTGAATCAGGTTTTGATGGTATCTTCCTTGTTGCAGCTAACCCAGTTGACGTTTTGACTTACTCAACTTGGAAATTCTCTGGATTCCCTAAAGAACGCGTTATCGGTTCAGGTACTTCACTTGACTCAGCTCGTTTCCGTCAAGCACTTGCTGAAAAATTGGATGTTGATGCTCGTTCAGTTCACGCCTACATCATGGGTGAACACGGAGATTCTGAATTTGCGGTTTGGTCACACGCTAACATCGCTGGTGTAAACCTTGAAGAATTCCTTAAAGATACTCAAAACGTTCAAGAAGCTGAATTGATTGAATTGTTCGAAGGTGTTCGTGACGCTGCTTACACAATCATTAACAAAAAAGGAGCTACATACTACGGTATCGCAGTAGCACTTGCTCGTATCACAAAAGCAATCCTTGATGACGAAAATGCAGTACTTCCACTTTCAGTCTTCCAAGAAGGTCAATACGGAGTTGAAAACGTCTTTATCGGTCAACCAGCTGTTGTTGGTGCACACGGTATCGTTCGTCCAGTAAACATCCCATTGAACGACGCTGAAACTCAAAAAATGCAAGCATCTGCTAAAGAATTGCAAACTATCATTGATGAAGCATGGAAAAACCCTGAATTCCAAGCAGCTTCTAAAAACTAATGAAAAGAAGGTTCTCAAACATGGGAACCTTTTTCTTTTTGCCCCAAAAATGCCCCAAAGCAATAAAAAAAGCCTACTGACCAAGCTAGAAAGCTTGATTCAATAGGCTTTTTGAAAATTCATTATTTAACAGCGTCTTTAAGAGCTTTACCAGCTTTGAATGCTGGAACTTTAGAAGCTGCGATTTTGATTTCTTTACCAGTTTGTGGGTTGCGACCTTTACGTGCAGCACGCTCACGAACTTCAAAGTTACCGAAACCGATCAATTGAACTTTTTCACCAGCTGCAAGGTATTCAGTTACTGCTGCAAATACAGCGTCAACTGCTGCTGCTGAATCTTTCTTAGTCAATTCTGTAGCTTCTGCTACTTTAGCGATCAAATCTTGTTTGTTTGCCATGTTAACAAATCCTCCAAATAATTTCTAATTAACAAATATAATCATATCCTAAAATCGGCTATTGGTCAAGTCAAAAACACTATTTTGACCATTTTTTCTCTATTTTTTTAGGAATTGTAGCGAATTAGAATCGCCCAAGCATTCTCTCCAGTATGAGTTTGAATAATAGAGCCAGTTTCCAATACAGAGATTGGCTTCTCAACATAAGGTTGCAATAATGCCTTCATCTCATTCGCCAATTCGTTCGTTCCAGCATAGGAGATTCCAATTTCTGCAACTGATTTTTGGGAAAGAGTATTGGTTAATTCCTCAAGCCACTTTTTGAAAGTTTTCGCTCCACGTCCTTTGGCGATTGGTTGGAGTTCGTGGTTCTTCATCTGCATTACTACACGAATATTCAAGAGTGAGCTTAGTAATCCTGTCACACGTCCAATACGACCACCCTTAACTAAGTTTTCTAGCGTCGAAACACCGATATAGAGTTCTGTATGATTTTTGACGTCCTCTACATGAGCTAAGATCGTTTCTAAATCTTTACCTTCTTTAGCAAGTTTTGCGGCTTCAACAACTTGGAACTTCATTGCTTGATCTGTAAAGGAACTATCAATAACTGTTACATCAGCAGTTGAGAGACTTGCCCCTTGGCGAGCAGCTTCCACAGTTCCAGACAAGGCATGGGACATGTGAATGGCGATAATTTGACTGCCGTCTTTACCTAGTTCTTCAAAGACCTCAGCAAACACTCCTACAGGTGGCTGGCTTGTTTTAGGCAGATTCTTACTTTGTTGCATAAGATGAAGGAATTCTCCCTCTTTCAAATCTGCATCCGAATAAAGAACACTATCAATCATAACTGATAGAGGGACAACGGTGATATTTAATTCTTTAACTACTTCTGGTTCGATAGTAACAGAAGAGTCCGTTACAATTTTTACTTGTGTCATAATTCAATCTTTCTATTCTTCTTGATAGGATTGGGATTTTCTCCTTTATTATATCAAAAAAATGATAAAAAATCATAAGTGATTCGATGAAAAGAACTGAATTTTTGGTATAATCTATCTATAGAAAAGTGAGGAACAGCCATGATTCGAAAACTTCAACCGATTATTACTATTATTCTTGGAGCTGCTATCTATGCCTTTGGTCTTACCTACTTTGTTGTTCCTTATCATTTATTTGAGGGTGGGGCGACAGGTATTACCTTGATTACCTACTATCTCTTTAAGATTCCTGTCTCATTGATGAACCTCTTGATTAATATCCCTTTATTTATCCTGGCTTGGAAGATATTTGGACCTAAGACCCTCTACTCCAGCCTTCTAGGATCTATTTCACTTTCCGTTTGGCTAGCAATCTTTGAGCGCATTCCTTTGCACATCGACTTGCAAGGGGATCTCATCATTGTCGCTTTAGTCTCAGGAGTCTTACTAGGGGTTGGTTTAGGAATTATCTTTAATGCTGGTGGAACCACTGGTGGCTCTGATATCGTTGCCCGTATCCTCAACAAATACACTAATATTTCGATTGGTAAATTGCTCTTTGGGATTGACTTTTTTATCCTAATGTTGATTTTGATTATCTTCCAGGACCTTCGTCTAGTTACCTATACCCTCTTGTTTGACTTTATCATCGCTCGTGTTATCGACTTGATCGGCGAAGGAGGTTATGCTGGTAAAGGATTTATGATTATTACCCAATATCCTGATCAATTGGCCAAAGAGATTAACGATGAACTCGGACGTGGCGTTACCTTTATATCTGGTCAAGGCTACTACAGCAAAAAGGATTTAAAAATTATCTACTGTATCGTAGGTCGGAACGAAATCGTTAAAATGAAAGATATGATTCACAAAATCGACCCTCAAGCCTTTATCACCATCACTGAGGCTCATGAAATTCTGGGTGAAGGATTTACTTATGTGAAAGATTAAAAAAGCTGGGAATTCCCAGCTTTTATTCTTCTTCTGCGAGCGTTGAATGGCGGAACCCGTAAGTAAAGTAAATGACTAGACCAACTAGAAGAGCAATGCCAAAGGCAATCCAGGTATCTAGACTATATTGAAGCATAAAGGAAACACAGATAAGAATGGAAAGAATTGGCAAAAGTGGCACCAAGGGAGTTTTAAACTCTCCCTCTTTTGGCATGCCCTTATCCTTTCTGAGTTTTATTATTCCGTAGGCCAGCAAAATGAGATAAGCTAAGGTACAAATATTTAAGAAGGCTGCAATACTGGCTAGAGGAAATACTCCTGCAGCAATGGCTGAAGCAACTCCTGTTATGAGGGTCGCATTTTTAGGAACGCGACTAGTCTTGCTTAATTGTTTAAAACTTTGAGGTAAAAGTCCATCACGTGCTAAGCTATAAATCATCCGAGATAAAGCATAAGTCATGGAGATACATACGGTTATCAGGGTTAGAATGGCTACAAGCGAAACATAATTTGCCGCCCAGCCGATACCAATACTCCGTAATGAAAATGCTACTGCATCGTCCACATTGAGCTTACTGTAGTGAACAATCCCTGTCAATACTAAGGTTACCAAAGCATAGAGAATAGTGACGATTGTCAGAGAAAGGACAATTCCGCGAGGAATATTTTTTTGCGGACTTTGAATTTCATCAACTGCCATGGAAATAGATTCAAATCCGAGAAAACCAAAGAACATCAAAGATGCGCCCGCCATAATCCCAGTACTTCCACCATATAGTTGACCAAAACCAAATGGAGCAAAATTCGTCCAATTTTCTGGCTTGATGTACCAAATACCAACTAGGATAAATAAGGCGAGAGCTGAGAATTTCAAGACCACTAAAAGCGAATTGAATCTCAAAGCTGCCTTAGAATTTAATAAAACCAATCCCGTTACCAAAGTAAGTACTAAAATAGGCAGAAGATCGATATAGGTTCCCTGTTCAGGGTTAAAGGTTCCATTCAAGGCTTGGGGCATGGAGATACCATAATTACTGAGCAATCCCTTAAAGTAAGCTGCCCAACCAGACGCCACACCTGAAACGGCCGTCATGAACTCCATGATGGTCAACCAGCCAGCAATCCAGGCTGGCAATTCTCCTAGAATTGCATAGAGGTAACTATAAGCACCACCAGTAGCAGGCACACGAGAGGCAAATTCTGCGAAAAAGAGAGCTGAAAGAGAAACACACAGGGCAGAAATCACAATGGAAATCACTAGTGATGGACCAGCTAGGGTAGCCGCTGCAGTTCCTGTAATGGTGAAAATTCCCGTCCCCACCATAGCACCTATTCCTAAAAGAATCAAATCCCACAATTTCAAATGGCGATGCATCTCTGTCTGTCTCAAACTAACATCCTTGGTTCTAAAAATATTCATACTTCATCTCCACTAAATGTAATTGTTCTATTTTACCATATAAAAATAGTTTTGTGAATATTTATTAGGTTCTTTTTTGAAAAAAATTCTGAACAGAAAGGATTTCTGTTCAGAATTTGCATTTTTAACCACTGATTCTTTCAATTAGTTACTCATCATGCAATTAAGCTCAACAGTATACTCCATTGAAAGTTTTTTGGGGATTTGGGATTTTAAACTTCAAAGTAAGGGAAGGGATGGTCACTATCTAAAGGACGATTTGGAACTTCTTGTTCCAAAATAGCGCGCCAACCAGATACCAATTCTTCAAAAGTCAGTTGTGCTTCTGGAGAAGCTGTTGTCAGCTTCCGACCAAACCAAGCCATGGTTGCAGTTTCAAATTGAAGCATAGCGTACTGGATTACTGGTACATCTGCCTCTTCATAATTTTCATTTACTGCACGCGCTACTTCTGCCGCTTGTGGAAGGAGTTGATTGCTGATTTTATCGACAACAGTCGCATCCATCTCTCTCCATGAAAGAAGTTGACCATTTACCTGATAAAAGAGCTCAAAGGTTTCTTGATTTTCTTTGAAATTAGTAAGAACAAAAGCACGTTCCACTGCCTCAGGACCACCAGCAGCTTTTACAGCGTTTATCAAGAGAAGTTCTTCAGTTTGTCTCCAATAATCATCTGCTTCTTCTACTAAATCAATTGTAAAAGGTGGGACAATTTCCTCAGCAGGAATTTCGCCTTTATTCGCTTTTTCGACATTACCAAATAATTTTTTTAAAAATCCCATTTGCTTCTCCTTTTTGGATTTATCCGACTGAACCTTCCATTTCATAGCTAATCAAGCGGTTCAGCTCAACTGCGTATTCCATTGGAAGTTCTTTTGTGAAGGGCTCTACAAATCCCATAACGATCATCTCAGTTGCCTCAGATTCTGACAAACCACGACTCATGAGGTAATAGAGTTGTTCCTCTGAAATCTTAGATACTTTGGCTTCGTGCTCCAAAGCAACTTGCGAGTTGTGAATTTCATTAAACGGAATGGTATCTGATGCTGACAAGTCATCCATGATAATGGTATCACACTCGATGTGAGAAACAGATTTCTTAGAGTTCTTGTTAAAGGTTACTTGTCCACGGTAGTCCACCTTGCCTCCGCCTTTAGCGATAGACTTAGACACGATAGAGGAGCTTGTGTGTGGAGCGTTATGGATCATCTTGGCACCCGTATCTTGGTGTTGACCAGCATTAGCAAAGGCGATCGAAAGCATGGTACCACGGGCCCCTTCTCCATCCAGATAAACAGATGGGTATTTCATGGTTGTTTTAGCACCCAAGTTCCCATCAATCCACTCAACAGTCGCATCTTTCAATGCTTTGGCACGTTTCGTTACTAGGTTATAAACGTTATCTGACCAGTTTTGGATAGTAGTATAACGCATATAAGCTCCGTCCAAAGCGAAAATTTCTACAATGGCAGCGTGCAAGCTGTTGCTAGAATAAGTTGGTGCTGTACATCCTTCTACGTAGTGGACGCTTGCTCCTTCATCAACAATAATCAAGGTACGTTCGAACTGACCTGTATTTTCGTTGTTGATACGGAAGTAGGTTTGAAGTGGAATATCTACCTTGACACCTTTTGGCACGTAGATAAAGGTTCCACCCGACCATACTGCAGAGTTGAGGGCAGCCAACTTGTTATCAGTCGGTGGTACCAACTTCGCAAAGTATTGTTTAAACAAGTCTGGGTATTCCTTGAGGGCAGAATCTGTATCTGTAAAGATGATACCTAACTTCTCAAATTCTTCCTTCATGTTATGGTATACCACTTCTGATTCGTACTGGGCAGAGGCACCTGCTAGATAAGCACGTTCAGCTTCTGGAATCCCAATACGTTCAAAGGTTTCTTTGATTTTTTCAGGAACTTCATCCCAAGAACGGGCTG
>CAUSPE010000019.1:0-34261 GCA_963533485.1 uncultured Streptococcus sp. | reverse complement strand
TTTTCAACTCTTTCTATTATACCTACTTTTTTACCTTTGTCAAGGACTTTTTTCAGTGAATTTAATTTTTTCTTTTCTTCACTAACTTAACCACTGCTTCTGTTCGTGCAGTGTGGGGAAACATATCGACCGACTGGATATACTGGAGATCATAGACTTTTACTAGTTTAACTAAATCTCGTGCCAAGGTCGAAACATTGCAGGATACATAGACCATTTTATCTGGAGCATAGGTCAGAATGGTATTCAGTAGCTTATCATCTAAGCCTGTACGAGGAGGGTCGACTATCAAGGCATCCGCTCGGTAACCATCTTGATACCAGCGTGGAATAATCTCTTCTGCTGTCCCCGCTTCGTAATGGGTATTGTCAAACCCCATTTTTTGAGCATTTCGCTTGGCATCTTCTATGGCTTCCGGAATAATATCCATTCCTCTGAGACTCTTGACCTTCTTTGCGAAGGCAAATCCGATCGTCCCAACACCGCAATAGGCATCAATCAGATGATCCTCTTTGCTGACATCCAGAGCTTTAACTGCTTCACTATAGAGAATTTCTGTCTGCTCAGGATTAAGCTGATAAAAAGCTCGGGGCGAGAGAGAAAACTCATAGTCCAGTACTCCTTCTTGAATGCTCTCTTGGCCCCAGATAATTTCCGTTTTTTCACCATAGATTTCACTTGTTTTTGCTGTATTTGTATTGACTGCAACTGTGACGACTTCTGGAAAATCCTTGACTAGGTCTTTGACTAGTTGATTCAAATTAAGCTGGCGATTCGTGACGATGATTATCTGGACTTGCCCCGTTTTTCTTGCTCTGCGTACCATGATGGTGCGAACACCGAGCGTTTTTCTCTCATCTGTAATTGGAATTTGGTGGTAAGTAAGAAGTTCAGCTAGGCGATTCGCTATCACTTGGGTTTCCTTATCTTGTACCAAGCAGTCTTTTAACTCTACGAGGTAATGAGAGTTTTGCTCATACAAACCTGCCTTGACCTGATTTTTAAATTTTCGAGTCTGGAATTGAAGCTTAGCACGGTAGTACTTTGGTTCCTGCATTCCGATAGTTGGACGGATTTCATAGTTTTCATATCCTGCAGGAGCAAATTTTTTCAAGGCTTGGTGGAGCAAATCCGTTTTGAACTCTAACTGTTTATCATAGTGGAGGTGCATGATTTGGCAACCACCACATTCATTATAAATCGTACAAGCCGGTACGACTCGAAATTTCGACTTCTTATTAACCTTTAGTAATTTGGCTTCAACAAAGTTACGTTTAATAGAAGTAATCTGACAATAGACATCTTCTCCTTTGAGGGCGCCAGGCACAAAAACGAGGGTTTTCTGGTAGAAACCGATTCCCTCACCATTGATACCCATCCGCTTGATTTTTAAAGGTATTTTTTGTTTGACTTTCAGATTCATACCCCTATCTTATCACATTTTAGGGTATAATAGAACTATGAAAATCACAAAACTTGAAAAGAAAAAACGTCTCTACTTGATGGAGTTAGATGGACAGCAAACCTCTTATATCACGGAAGATACCATTGTCCGTTTTATGTTGTCTAAAGATAAGGTGGTTAACACTGAAGAATTGACCGAGATTCAGGGCTTTGCTCAGTTTTCTTATGGTAAGAATCTCGCCCTCTACCATCTATCATTTAAAGCTCGAACCGAAAAGGAAGTTCGTGAGTATCTGAAAAAGTATGATCTTGATGAAAAAATCACTAGTCAAGTTATCGCTAATCTTAAAGAAGATAACTGGATTAATGATCGTCAGTATGTCTACTCTATTATCAACGCAAATCAACTTTCTGGAGATAAGGGACCCTATGTGCTAGCTCAAAAACTGTCTCAAAAAGGGATTGTCAAATCAATTATTGAAGATGTTTTAAAGGATTTTGATTTTTCAGAGGTTGCTCAACGTGTGGCGGAGAAACTTCTAAAAAAATACTCGGGAAAGCTTCCTGCTCGTGCCTTGCAGGATAAGATTATTCAAAACTTAACGAACAAAGGCTTCTCCTATTCTGATGCTAAGAGTGCCTTTGATAACTTGGACAGTCAAGTCGACCAAGAAACGACTCAAGAACTCATTTTTAAAGAACTAGACAAACAATATACTAAATACGCTAGCAAATATGAAGGTTACGAACTAAAGCAACGTTTGACCCAAGTTTTAGCTAGAAAAGGCTATGATTTTTCGGATATAGCCAGCGCTCTCAGAGAATATCTTTAACATTTTCGGGTAAAATTCAAAAAAATTAGACCAATTTATGATATAATAGTAAACGATAAACTTATAAATTGTAGAAAGTTGGTTAGTTATGAAACTTCCAAAAGAAGGCGACTTTATTACAATTCAAAGTTATAAGCATGATGGGAGTCTCCACCGTACTTGGCGGGACACCATGGTACTAAAAACAACAGAGAACGCTATTATCGGCGTCAACGACCACACACTTGTTACCGAAAGTGACGGTCGTCGTTGGGTGACTCGAGAACCGGCTATTGTTTACTTTCACAAAAAATATTGGTTTAATATCATTGCCATGATTCGTGATAATGGGATTTCCTACTATTGCAATATGGCCAGCCCCTACTATCTAGATGAGGAAGCCCTGAAATACATTGATTATGATTTGGATGTCAAGGTTTTCACTGATGGTGAAAAGCGTCTCTTGGACGTTGAAGAGTATGAGCGCCATAAACGCAAAATGAAGTATTCTGATGATTTAGACTATATTTTGAAAGAACATGTTAAAATCCTTGTTGATTGGATCAACAATGGACGCGGTCCTTTCTCAGAGGCCTATGTCAACATTTGGTACAAACGCTACATAGAACTAAAGAATCGGTAAAGTTGTCAAACCGGGGTGAGAGCCCTGGTTTTTTATTTGAAAAACCCAGCCTGGAAGCTGGGTTAATTGCTATATATCTAATTTAGTGACAGTAAACTTGATGTGGGAATAGTCTTTTTCAACATCCTTATCCAACAAGAAAGCCGTGGCATCCTTCTTAACCTGAATAAGGTCAATGTTCTGGGCTTGAGCTGCATAGACGCATCCACAATAACATTGACGATAGATATCATACTCCTCGCACATCTCCACCGAGCGCTTGTAGCCTTGATTTTTCTTGAAATCACTTGGAAGATAGTGGGTTGTGTAAATCTTTTGCACATCAATTCCGATGCTGTTGATGGTTTGAGAATTCTTATGGGGACTGATGGTCAAGGCTGAACCAAAGTAGTCAAAGCCCAAGTCCATAGCTACCTGTGCTGTTTTGTCCAGACGGTAGTCAAAACAAACCTTGCAACGGTCACCACCTTCGGGTTCTTCTTCCAGTCCTCTGACTAACTTCCGGTATTCATTGGGTTCATATGGGGCTTCTAAATACTGGACCGTATTTCCTGTTCGCTCATTGAAATCACTGACAAATTTCTTGGTAACGTAAGCCCGCTTGTGGTATTCTGCCTTAGGATGAATATTGGAATTGGCAAAATAGATGGTCACATCAGCGTATTTTGTCAGGTATTCTAGGGTGTAGGTACTACAAGGAGCACAGCAAACATGCATGAGAATAGTGGGACGTTGCTCATTTTTCTCCCAAACCTGAACCATTTTCTGCATGACACGGTCATAATTAATCTTCTGATTGGGATTCATCTTGCTCAGAATTTCTTCTACATCGATCATGTTCTTCTCCTTCTTCTAGTCTTATTTTATCATATAAGTTAGGAGAGCTCAAATCAATTTTAGAAGAGAAAATCATAAAAGGAGGGAATGTTCTTCCCTCCTTTTGTGTTTTTTATAAGTTGCTTTCTACAGAAAGCTTACATCATCCCGCCCATCATGCTTGGATCCATGGCTGGAGCTGGGGCTGCTGGTTCTGGTTTATTGGCTACGACTGCTTCTGTTGTCAAAATCAAGCTGGCTACAGATGCTGCATTTTGAAGGGCTGAACGGCTCACTTTAACTGGGTCGATGATTCCCTCTTCAATCATGTTGACCCACTCGCCAGTTGCTGCGTTGAAGCCTGTACCAACTTCAGCATTCTTCAAGCGGTCAATAACGATAGAACCTTCGAATCCTGCATTGTGGGCGATTTGACGAACAGGCTCTTCCAAGGCACGAAGAACAATATTGCGTCCTGTCGCTTCATCTCCTGTCAATTCCAAATCAGCTACGGCTGGAATGACATTGGCAAGAGCAGTTCCACCACCTGCAACGATTCCTTCTTCAACGGCTGCACGAGTAGCGTTGAGGGCATCTTCAATGCGGAGTTTCATTTCTTTCAACTCAGTTTCAGTTGCAGCTCCGACCTTGATGACTGCGACACCACCTGACAATTTTGCCAAGCGTTCTTGCAATTTTTCACGGTCAAATTCAGAAGTTGTAGTTTCGATTTGAGACTTGATAACCGCAACACGGTGAGAAATAGCTTCAGGATTTCCAGCACCTTCTACGATAACCGTGCTATCTTTGTCCACAGTTACTCTCGCTGCTTGACCAAGCGCCTCAATAGTAGCATCTTTCAACTCAAGACCAAGATCTTCTGTGATAACAGTTCCACCTGTCAAAATAGCGATGTCTTCAAGCATGGCTTTACGACGGTCACCAAAGCCTGGAGCTTTGACAGCAACGACATTGAAAGTTCCTCGAATCTTGTTCAATACAAGGGTTGGAAGAGCTTCGCCATCTACATCATCCGCAATAATCAAGAGTGGACGATTGCTTTGAAGAATGCTTTCTAGAAGTGGCAAGATTTCTTGGATATTTGAAATCTTCTTGTCGGTAATCAAAATGTATGGATTTTCAAGGTCAGCCACCATTTTTTCACTATCTGTCACCATGTACTGTGAAAGGTAACCACGGTCAAACTGCATTCCTTCCACGACTTCGAGCTCTGTTTCCATACCACGTGACTCTTCAATGGTGATGACTCCATCTTTGCCAACTTTTTCCATAGCTTCAGAGATGTATTCGCCAACTTTCTCAGAACGAGAAGATACGGCAGCAACCTGAGCGATGGCTTCTTTATTGGCAACAGGGATGGCATTGTTTTTCAAGGCTTCTACAGCTGCGGCAACCGCTGCTTCAATACCCCGACGGATACCGATTGGATTAGCACCTGCTGTGACGTTTTTGATTCCTTCGCGGACGATTGCTTGAGTCAAAACAGTTGCAGTTGTTGTTCCATCACCTGCGATATCGTTGGTCTTTGAAGCTACTTCTGATACCAATTTGGCACCCATGTTTTCAAAATGGTCTTCCAACTCGATTTCTTTGGCAATGGTCACACCGTCATTGGTAATCAAAGGTGAGCCGAATGATTTTTCAAGAACAACGTTACGACCTTTTGGTCCCAAGGTTACTTTAACAGTGTCTGCAAGGATATCGACACCACGAACCATAGCTGAACGAGCATCAGATGAAAATTTAATTTCTTTTGACATACTTACTTTCTCCTTCTATTCTTCAATGATAGCCAAGATGTTAGCTTCGCCAACGATGATGTACTTTTCATCGCCATCTTTGACATCAATACCAGCGTGGGCTTCAACTAAGACACGGTCTCCAGCCTTAACGCTTGGAGCAACCAAGTCACCGTTCAAGGTACGAACCCCTTGTCCAGTAGCTACAACTTGGGCTGTTTTTGTTTTTTCTTGGGCTGAGCCCGCAAGGACAAAGCCTCCAACAGTTTGTTCTTTTTCTTCGATTTTCAAGACCACACGGTCTCCTAATGGTTTCAACATCTGTTTTCCTCCATGATAAACTACATATTATTAGCACTCTTTATATATGAGTGCTAATTTATAGTTCTATTGTATCACTTGGTCAGAAATAGTCAAGAAAAAAGTCTGACTTTGGCAAGATAAAAAGTCTGAGACCAACTCAGACTTTTCAATGTTTATGCTCAAAGATCAAACTAGGAAGCTAGCCTCAGGTTGCTCAAAACAGTGTTTTGAGGTTGTAGATAAGATTGACCAAGTCAGTTACCTATACCTACGGCAAGGTGAAACTGACGTGGTTTGAAGAGATTTTCGAAGAGTATTAAAATGGCAATTCCTCCTCTTCCAAGACCAAATCTGCCAAATCCTGTCCAGCGTTATTTTCACGCATAGCACGTTGGGCGCGGCTTTCCAAAAGTTGGAATCCTGTGGCAAGGACTTCAGTCACATAGTTCATCTGGCCATTTTTCTCAAAGCGACGGGTACGAAGTTCTCCATCCACAGAGATGAGACTACCTTTAGTTGCGTAGCTTGCCAAGGTTTCAGCCAATTTCCCCCAAAGAACAAGATTGACAAAGTCAGCTTCACGTTCCCCGTTTTGGTCTTTGTAACGACGGTTCACAGCGATAGTTGCTCGCGCTACTGACTTGTCATTGTTGGTTTTGTGCAATTCTGGTGTAGACGTCAAGCGCCCGATCAAGATAACTTTATTATACATATTTTCTTCCTCCTACTTATCTATTCGCAGGAAATCAAAAAAAGTTACAGAAATTTGTAACTTTTCGAGAAAATTTTTTATTTTTTATGAACCATGAAACCTGTCGCCTGTTGATTGGCCATAATGGTCATATCTGTAATCTGCACACGACGAGGCTGACTGGTCACATAGACCACTGTATCTGCAATATCCTGAGCTTGCAAGGCCTCAATTCCCTGATAGACGGTGGCAGCACGCTCTTTGTCACCATGAAAACGAACTGTAGAGAAATCTGTTTCGACAATCCCTGGTTGAATGGTGGTCACCTTGATATCCGTTGCAATGGTATCAATTCGCAGACCATCTGAAAAAGTCTTAACTGCTGCCTTGGTGGCTGAGTAAACAGCTGCCCCAGCATAGGCATAGATTCCTGCGGTTGATCCCATGTTGATAATATGACCCTGATTCGCTTTTACCATTTCTGGCAAGAAACAGCGAGTAACTGCCATCAAACCCTTGACATTGGTATCCAACATGGTCAGCATATCCAATTCTTCGTAGTCTTGATAGGGAGCCAAGCCAAGAGCTAGTCCGGCATTATTGACCAAGATATCAATCTGACCTATCGTTTCCAAAATATCGGAGCAGACAGTCTTGACCATAGCCATATCCGTCACGTCCAGTGGAAAGGTCCAAACTGTTTGATTTGGAAAAGTTTCTGCAAACTCTGACTTGAGGGCCTCTAATCTGTCTGTCCGTCGCCCTGTTAGAACGACATTCTCCCCCTGCTCCAGATAAGCACGCGCAATCGCTTCACCGATTCCTGAGGTCGCTCCTGTAATCACTACATTTTTCGCCATCTTATCCCCCTCTATCTGGTCTATCAAATACCGACAATTCCCTAGGCAGTCCAGTGTTTGGCTGGGTCAAATGGAGTTCCGACAACTTGGTCTTCTGATAATTCAATAACACCACGTTTTTGCGGAGCATTTGGCAGATGCAATTCACGAGGGCTGCACATCATGCCAAAACTCTTTTCACCGCGAAGTTCGCCAGGGAAAATGAGATTGCCTTTTGGCATCATAGCTCCAGGAAGAGCTACAATGGTTTTCAGGCCAAGACGCGCATTGGGAGCCCCTGCAACGATTTGCACTGTCTTATCACTTGCGACTGCAACTTGGCAGATGTTGAGGTGGTCACTATCTGGATGGGCTACCATCTCGACAATCTCACCGACAACAAACTTAGGTTCCTTGTCATTGACAATTTCTTCTGCAAAGCCTTCCGCTCGCAATTCTTGGTTCAAACGTTCTACTTGTTCATCTGTCAAAAAGACTTGACCTCGCTCTGCAATTTCAAACAAACTTGAAACTTCGAAAATATTCCAAGCCACTGTTTCTCCATTTTCTTTGAGGAAAACACGGGCTACCTTGCCTTTGCGCTCCACATCCAACTTGGCATCGCCGCTATTTTTCACGATGACCATAAGGACATCGCCGACATGTTCTTTGTTATATGTAAAAATCATTCTTTCCATTTTCTCCTATTTCAGTCCTGCTAAAAAGTCGTTAATTTCTTCCTTACTTTTACGGTCGCGATTGACAAATCGGCCGATTTCCTTGTCCTTTTCTAGCACAACAAGGCTAGGAATCCCGTAAACATCCCAGAGTTTGGCCAGATCCATGTACTGGTCTCGGTCAACTCGAATAAAGGTGAACTCTGGATTGATCTCCTCAATCTCTGGCAAGGCTGGATAGATATAACGACAATCACCACACCAGTCTGCCACAAAAAGGAAAACCTTCTTGCCATCTTGCTCGACAAAACCTGCAAGCTCTTCTATACTATTTGGAGTAATCATAAGACTTCCTCCTCATAGACCAGGTCTTCATTTTCATAGACAAAGGTATAATGACGGCCATCCTCGAAAATGACTCCTCCGACAAGTCGCTCTAGGCTACTTTCGTAGACTTGAACATAGAGAGTCGCAATCTCACCCATATCTGAGAAAAGTTCGCGCACGATAGCGGTCAACTCTTCTTGAGTCTTCATGAGTTTGTGGTTATCTGCTGCTTTTTTAGCCCCTAAAGCAAGGGCACTTAGACCAGCCACAGTTAAGCCAGTCATCCATAATTTCTTAGCTTTCATACCATTCATTGTAACACAAAAAGGGCTCTAGGACAAATAGGGAAGTCGTAGAAAAGCAAGTAAAAAGCCCCTTCCTTAAAGGAAAAGGACTTCTTATACTCAAAGAGCAAACTAGGAAACTAGCTGCAGGTTGCTCAAAACAGTGTTTTGAGGTTGTGGATAGAACTGACGAAGTCAGTAACCATACCTACGGTAAGGCGACGCTGACGTGGTTTGAAGAGATTTTCGCAGAGTATTATTCTTATTGCCAAGCGCCTGAGTTGCCAACGTAGTAGCCATCTGGTGTGTAGGTATTACGAAGCATCTTACCTGATGAAGCTAGATAATACCACTTACCATTGTCTTTGACCCAATCATTCGCAATCATGGCACCAGAAGAACTTACATAATACCATTCTCCCTTGTCAAAAATCCAAGTGCTTGCTTTCATAGAGCCTGAAGTTGATAAATAGTACCACTTGCCTTGGTCGTAAAGCCAATCATTAGCAATCATAGCTCCTGATGATTTAAAGGCATACCAGTTGCCACCTTGATAGAGCCAAGTTTGATTAAACATAATCCCTTTATCATTCATAAAGTACCAAGTTCCATTGTCTTTAACCCAAGCATTTTGAACTAGTTGGCCTTGTTTTTGATAGTACCAATTTTGGTCTGATTTTAGCCAGCTTTCTGCTTTTACAATCGGATATAGTTCTCGGAAGGCTCCTCCCCCCTTGTAGGAATGACTAATCGATTCTGGTTTTGTAAGTTTTAACTCACCATTGTCATGGTCTTTCCAAGCATAAACTTTTTGACCATTGATAGTCTCTGGTAAGGTAGCAGTGTAGGTCTTGGTTTGATAGTCCCATTTTGTATCAAGGTAGGTGTAATGGTCTTTTGATTCTTCAATACGGTAGTAGCCACTTTTCTCACCATTATATACATCATCTACCACTTTAGTGGACCAGGTCTTTACTTCATTTCCACTCTTGGCCTCGACCTTGATATCTCCTCTATAGCCATAAGGTACGTAGAAATTCAGGTAACGTCCCTCTGTACCGACCATAGACTTGTCCTTTTCTTGGCCTAGGAAATTGACTGTCTGATCTTGACCATTGAGACTGACCATCCACTCGATTTTCTCAGTTTTTGGCAAATCCAAGACTTTGATATCAACTTCATGGCCATTATTAAATCGAAGAATTTTGCCATCTTGATACTTAACCCCACCCTTAATAACCCATTCTTCTTCCAATTCGAATGCTTTTCCTGAATGAGGGAAAGCCAGTAAAGCTAAACCTGCTAGAGACAGACAAAATAGTGTGATTTTTTTCATTGTATATCCTCTTTAGGAATTATTATATTAATTATATCACTATCTATTTTTTTTGCAAATCTTATCCTAAATATGCTAGAAGAAACCTCTGAGATTCTTCTCAAAGGTTCTGATTGTGCTAATTACTGTTCTCAACCGCTGCAGTAACAAAGGCAGTGTAGAGTTCTTCTGGACGGTTTGGACGACTGGAAAGTTCAGGGTGATACTGACAAGCTACAAAGAATTTATTTTCAGGAATTTCCACAATTTCTACCAAACGATTGTCTGGAGAAACTCCTGAGAAGACAAAACCTGCTGCCTCAAACTGTTCACGAAAGGCGTTGTTAAACTCATAACGGTGACGGTGACGGCGTTGCACCACTTCTTGATTATGATAAGCAGCTGCTGCCTTAGAGCCACGTTTCAACTTAGACGGATAAAGTCCCAAGCGAAGGGTTCCACCCATATCCTCAACATCAATCTGATCACGCATGATATCAATGATAGGGTATTTTGTTTCTGGTGCAAGTTCTGCAGAATTGGCACCTTCAAGACCTAAAACGTGACGAGCAAACTCGATACAAGTCAACTGCATTCCCAAGCAGACACCCAACATTGGAACATCATTTTCACGCGCATAACGGATGGCTTGAATTTTTCCTTCCGTACCACGTTGGCCAAAACCTCCTGGTACGATGATTCCGTCCGCATCAGACAAGAGTTCTGCCACATTCTCTACTGTCACATCATTGGCGTTAATCCAATTAATCTTCACTTCTGCGTCGTTGGCATACCCAGAGTGTTTTAAGGCTTCGACCACTGAGATGTAGGCATCTTGCAACTCCACATACTTACCAACAAGGGAAATCTTAACTTGTTTTTTCAGGTTCATGACCTTATCCACCATGGCTGACCACTCTGTCATATCCGCTGCTGGTGAATCTAGTTTCAAATGGTCACAAACAATTTGGTCCATACCTTGTGCCTGCAAGTTCAATGGAATTTGGTAAAGGTGTTCGACATCCAAAGACTCGATAACGGCTTCTGGAGCTACGTCACAAAACTGAGCTAGTTTATTTTTAATGCCCTGACCAGCTGGTTTCTCGGTACGAATGACCAACATATTTGGCTGGATTCCCAAACCGCGCAATTCTTTTACAGAATGCTGAGTCGGCTTGGTCTTCATCTCACCAGCAGCCTTGAGGTAAGGAAGCAAGGTTGTATGGATGTACATGACGTTATCTGCACCCACATCTGCCTTCATCTGGCGAAGGGCCTCTAGAAATGGCAAGGACTCGATATCTCCAACGGTTCCACCAACCTCTGTGATAATGACATCAGAGTCGGTCGTTAGAGCGGCACGCTTGATTTTTTCTTTCAAAGCATCTGTGATATGAGGAATAACCTGAACAGTTGCCCCAAGGTACTCGCCACGACGTTCCTTACGAAGAACTTCACTGTAAATTTTACCAGTTGTCACGTTGGAATATTTGTTGAGATTGATATCGATGAAACGTTCATAGTGCCCCAAGTCCAAATCGGTCTCAGCCCCATCATCTGTCACAAAGACTTCCCCGTGCTGGTAAGGACTCATGGTTCCCGGATCGATATTGATATAAGGGTCAAATTTTTGAATGGTTACTTTGAGACCACGATTTTTCAAGAGACGGCCCAGACTTGCTGCGACAATCCCTTTCCCAATAGACGACACCACACCACCAGTTACAAAAATATATTTCGTAGACATAGATTCCTCTTTCTAAAATGCTCAAGGTCTTGTTAACTACGAGGGGACATAGAAAACAAGACCCTTATGAATAACGACTTTTCAAGAAAACTTCCTGAAAAAACAAAAATAGCTCCCTAGTAACTAGGGAGCCCCGACCTCTAAAAGAGGTGCCCGAACAATATAATACCTCAAAGCAGAACATTTGTCAACCCGAATTGGTAAAAGATGAAAAAAGAAGATTGTTTTCAGAAAACCAATCAAAGATCTGCATCCAAACGGACAACACGCTCAAGCAACAAAAAAAGGAGATCTTACGATCTCCTCTGTGAAGTCTTTTACTCTTCTTCACTCGTTTCAGCGTCATCGTCAGAAAACTCGTCGTCTTCTTCGTTAAGATCCACGTCTTCACCCAAGTCATCAGGGGCGATTTCGTTGATTTCTGCATCGTAAGCTTCCACTTCATTTTTCTCATCATCTGGATTTTCATCATCGTATGAAAGAGCTGGATCTGCTTCGTATGCATCTTCGTCTTCTGGATCATCTGCATTGTAGTCAATGGCATCTGAATCACCATCCATAAAGGCATTGACACGTTTTTTCTTAGCTTTTGGTGCTACTTCATCGTCGTCACTTTCTTCAAGAGCGATGATTTCTTCGTCGATTTCGTCTACACCATACCATGAACGAAGCCCCCATTTGTTGTCTCCGAGAGAGATGAAGCTACCGTCAAAGTTCAACTCTGTGTAGAACAAAGGCAAAGCTTCGCGGATATCGCTGTTTGATGTTCCAAGGTAGTTTTGAATTTCGTTTACAAGATCGCTAAAATGCATCTCATGATCGCGACCACGAAGTTCCAAGATGGCACGCGCCACCTCAATCATAGATAGTTCACTTTTTTCTTGCCCAGCAAATACTTCTAATTCCAAAGCGTTTCTCCTCATTTATACTACTATCGCCAGAGCGAACAGACTCTGACCTCATTTTATCATGTACTCTTTATTGTACGATAATTTTGCGGAATAGTCAAAGGTTAAAATAGATTTATCTATGATTTATTAAGTAAAAATCAATTGATTTTAACACATGGTAAATTTAAAAATATTTGTTAAAATATTACTTGGAGGTAGCTTATGTCAAAAAAAATAATAAATGTTGTTGCAGCGGCAATTACCGTGTTGTCAAACTACTATTATGAATCCAATACAAAATAGATTTGAATCAAAATGAATGACCAATATTAACGATTTTTTACTTTTAAAATATGATATACTATATTTAACAAAATATTAAACACAGGAGTCCGATATGTCTGAAGAATTTACACTTAACTACCATGCTGCAACGATTCAACATCTAGGTATTGGATTATATAAACAGTTACCACAAGCAATTGCCGAACTCATCAGCAATTCTTGGGATGCTGATAGCCATAATGTTAAAATTCATATTAATTATCGAGAAAAAATAATAACCGTATCAGACGACGGCAATGGTATGTCAGCACAAGAGCTAAATGAAAATTTTTTGACCATTGCTAGAAATAGACGATTGACAGATAAAATAAATGATGAAAAAAATGAAGTCGGACTATCGAAAAACGGCAGAAAAGTTACAGGAAAAAAAGGACTTGGAAAACTAGCTTTATTTGGTATTGCTAATACAATTATTATTGATAGCATTCAAAATAAGAAACTAAACTCTTTTGAATTGAATTATAATGACATACAGGGCTCATCAAATAATACCTATCATCCAAAAACAATCCATTATAATGTTCAAACCGACGAACCAAATGGTACAAAAATAACCATTAAAGACATTACTTTAAAAAATCTGACTAAAATCGATACATTATATGATAGTCTTTCTAAAAGATTTAACAAGTATTCCCGTACAGATTTTTTAGTAACTTTAGCAAGCGATGACGGTACCATTAAGGAATTAGATGAAGAGGTATTTATCAATAGTATACGACCTAAGAAAGACGAAATTGAGTTTACTTTTTCTTTTCCAGATGATTTTGAAACTCTTACAAATAAACAATCTCAAATAGTCATTCATAACCTTAAAGAGTATCATATAAACGGGATTATTTGCACCAAGAAAACACCTTTACAGGCCAATCAACGTGGATTTTCAGTACTATCTAGAGGAAAGCTAGCGAGTGAACAATCTGTTACACAATTTCAAGATAGAGCAAATGATAATTTCTATAGTTATGCAGCCGGTTACTTTAATATTGATTTTCTTGATGATGATAATAAAAAAGATTTTATTTCAACAGATAGACAATCTATTAGATGGGAAGCTGATGACGAATTAATAGAAATCAAAGAAAATCTTAACAAACTAATAGGAATTATTCAAAGAGAATGGAAAAAGCGACGTTCCGAAGCAAAAGAGAAAAAAGCACAAGAAAATATTCAAAAAACTCCTTCTTTAGCAGAAACCACATTATCAACCGAAGATAAAGAAAGCATCAATAAAATTAGCAAAGCATTAGAAAATGATGATGTTGATGTCCCAGAAAAAACAAAACAAAATATTTTAGATTCTGCAATAAAATCAACTACCTCATATAAAAAAGATCACAGTGTGTATAAAGAACTAGTCCCAGCTGATTTTAGAGTTCCACAAAATATTGGTACTAAAATTAGAATGCTCAGGGAAGAGATGTTAGAAGCGGCAGAAGATAAAAATATCGATCGTTTCATTTTAACCCAAGGCTTACTATTGCGTGCTATGATTGAAAGTACAACAACAACATTATTGAAACGCTACTGGGTGGAAGCAAGTACTCATAATCTAATAATAGAAAATAACCGTCCAAAAACACTAACTGCCGAAAATGAAGTTGACAAACTTTCGTTTAAAGTTAAGTATGAAACTATGGTTCGACTGCTTTCTAGAAAAGGAAAAATAGCTTCAAATAGAGTTCAAAGCCTAATTGCCGAATTTTCAAGTATAAGAGCAACGGAGCATTTAAATACATTAATGCATGATGCTCATAATTTTCCTCAATTTGATACCTTAAAAACAATATGGAATGCTGTAGCTCCTCAACTTCTTGCTGCGTTCGATCTTTTGTAACTAAAAAATCAACATATGTTCAATTTCTAAATAATGATGAACATATGTTGATTTTTATTTAAATTCCAATGTTAAAATCGCATCAGCCATCTTTTTACTAAAAATTGGAGGAACTGCATTACCAATTTGAGTAAAAGCACTGGTTCTAGAATCTAAAAAATAGTAATTGTCTGGAAATCCCTGTAATCTAGCTGCTTCTCTCACAGTAATTGATCTATTTTGTTTTGTATCTGGATGAATATAATGATGACCATCTTTTGAAATATGTGCAACTACTGTATGTGATGGAGAATTCCATGAAAGAGCTTTGAATCTGTCCAAAAATTTATCCGTATGTTTATGGGTTTTTAGCTTTGAGTCAAGTTCACTATATTTAATATTTTTACCATTTTTCTTAGCTTCTGCTACAATTTTATAAATTGCTAAGTCGTTGCTATTATTTGGTCTTGCAATATTTTGAGTTAATGGCGTTTTAGAATCCTGTAAAAAATTTTGTTCAACATAATCATTTGATAAATTTGTATAAGAATTGTTTACTTCTCCCGCCTTCAAACTAGGTAATCCCTGAAAAGCTGTTTTAACATCCACCTCATTTTCTTCATATTTTTTAAGATTTTTAAAGAATTCTTGAATGAGTTCTTTTTTCTCATTCATCACTCCAAAAATAATAAGTCTTTCTCTTGATTGTGGGACACCATAGTTTTTAGTATTTAAAACTTCATAACCTAAAGAATAGCCAGCCTCTTCAAATTCTTTTTTCATTCTAGGTAATAAAAACTCATCATCAGCATCTCTAAAGCTCAATAATCCTTTTACATTTTCAAAAATAAAAAATTTGGGTTGATACTTGTTTAAAAAATGTATATAAAATTTATATAAATAAATTCTTTCATCTGAAGACTTTTTACTTGCATTTCTAGCTCTTCCAATGGTTGAATAAGCTTGACATGGAGGACCACCTATAATTCCATCAACGTTTTTCCCTAAATCATCAAAAAAACTAAAAATACTGTGAATATTTTCTTGACTAATTTCAAAGTTAAGAATTTTATTCAATTTTTCTTGAGGTACATGTTTCAACAAATCCTCTATACTAGTCTTACTATTTAGAAAATCATTATAAAGTCCTAATTTATTTTTTTTCTTTAAATAATAATATACTTCCCTAAGTTTTAAAGTTTCACAAGCCGCTTTTTCTTTCTCTACATGTCCCAATATTTTATATTGCTGATTTCTGAATCCCTCAGTTAATCCGCCTGCACCACTAAATAAATCTATTATATTAATCATAATTAAGCCTTTTAAATAAATAAAATATATTACATCAAATACACACTATTATTCATTATACCAAAAACCCCAGCAAATTGCCGAGGTTTATAACTTATTTCACCAACTTCTTCATCTCATCAATACGTGCTACGGTCGCGTCGTACTTGGCTTGGTAGTCGGCTTGTTTGTCGCGTTCTTTTTGGACGACTTCTGGTTTGGCATTGGCTACGAAGCGTTCGTTAGAGAGCTTCTTGCCTACCATGTCCAGTTCTTTTTGCCATTTAGCCAGTTCCTTGTCGAGACGAGCCAGTTCTTCTTCGACATTGAGGAGGTCTGCCAGTGGCAAGTAGATTTCTGCTCCTGTGATGACGCTTGACATAGCGAGTTCAGGTGCAGGGATGGTTGATGCGATTTCCAAGTGTTCTGGATTTGTGAAGCGTTTGATGTAGTTGACATTGCTGTTAAAGAAGGCTTCCAAGTCGCTATCACTTGTCTTAACAAGGATGGTGATTGGCTTACTTGGGGCTACATTTACTTCCGCACGCGCATTACGAACAGCACGGATCAAGTCTTTAAGACTTTCCACACCTGTGTGAGCAGCAAGATCTTCAAAGGCTGGGTTAACAGTTGGGTATTCCGCTGTAACGATAGATCCTTCTGAGATTTGTCCAAAGATTTCCTCTGTCACGAATGGCATGATTGGGTGAAGGAGACGAAGAATCTTGTCCAAGGTGTAAAGGAGAACAGAACGTGTGATGACTTTCTCTTCTTCGTTGTCGCTATAAAGGACTTCCTTGGTCAACTCAACGTACCAGTCCGCAAACTCATCCCAGATGAAGTTGTAGAGGATGTGTCCAGCAACACCAAACTCAAATTTATCAAAGTTTTCAGTAACTTTGCCGATCGTTTCATTGAGGTTGTGGAGAATCCAGCGGTCTGTGACATTTCCAGCTTCCTTGTTAACAACTTTTTCCACATTGGCAGTTGCTTGCTCAAGGGTCAAACCTTCATTGTTCATGAGGATGTAGCGAGAGATGTTCCAGATCTTGTTAATGAAGTTCCATGAAGCATCCATTTTCTCGTAAGAGAAGCGCACGTCTTGCCCTGGTGCAGAACCGTTTGAAAGGAACCAACGAAGGCTATCTGTTCCGTACTTATCAATAACATCCATTGGATCAATCCCGTTACCGAGGGATTTAGACATCTTGCGTCCTTGCTCATCACGAATGAGACCATGAATCAAGGCATTTTTGAATGGCGACTTGCCAGTAAATTCCAAACCTTGGAAAATCATCCGAGACACCCAGAACGGAATAATATCATAACCAGTCACCAAAGTTGATGTTGGATAATAACGTTTAAAGTCTTCTGAGTCGACATCCGGCCAGCCCATGGTAGAGAATGGCCAAAGGGCAGAACTGAACCACGTATCCAATACGTCCTCATCCTGAGTCCATCCGTCACCTTCTGGAGCTTCTTCACCGACATATATTTCACCCTCAGCATTGTACCAAGCAGGAATTTGGTGACCCCACCAAAGCTGACGAGAGATTACCCAGTCATGTACATTTTCCATCCATTGGAGGAAGGTATCATTGAAACGAGGTGGGTAGAATTCTACCTTATCCTCTGTGTCTTGGTTGGCAATGGCATTCTTAGCCAATTGGTCCATCTTAACGAACCATTGCGTAGACAAGCGTGGCTCAACCACAACACCTGTACGCTCTGAGTGACCAACACTGTGGACACGTTTTTCGATTTTAACAAGGGCACCGATTTCTTCCAACTTAGCAACGACTGCCTTACGAGCTTCAAAACGGTCCATGCCTGCAAATTCGAAGGCCAAGTCGTTCATGGTTCCGTCGTCGTTCATAACGTTGACTTGTGGCAAGTTATGACGTTGACCAACTAAGAAGTCGTTTGGATCATGTGCAGGTGTGATTTTTACGACACCTGTACCAAACTCAGGGTCTGCATGCTCATCACCAACGATTGAGATGAGTTTATTAGCGATTGGAAGGACTACGTTTTGACCAATCAAGTCCTTGTAGCGAGGGTCTTCTGGATTAACCGCAACGGCAACGTCCCCGAACATTGTCTCAGGACGAGTCGTCGCAACTTCAAGGGCGCGTGAGCCGTCTTCTAGCATGTAATTCATGTGGTAGAAGGCTCCTTCGACATCCTTGTGAATCACCTCGATATCAGAAAGGGCTGTGCGAGCAGCTGGGTCCCAGTTGATGATAAACTCACCACGGTAGATCCAGCCTTTCTTGTAAAGGTCCACAAAGACCTTGCGAACAGCTTTTGACAAACCTTCGTCAAGAGTGAAACGCTCACGAGAGTAGTCTACAGAGAGCCCCATCTTGCCCCATTGTTCTTTGATGGTAGTGGCATACTCGTCTTTCCATTCCCAGACCTTGTCAAGGAATTTTTCACGACCAAGGTCATAGCGGGAAATTCCTTGCTCCCGCAAACGCTCCTCGACCTTAGCCTGAGTAGCAATCCCTGCGTGGTCCATACCCGGAAGCCAAAGCGTATCAAAACCTTGCATGCGTTTTTGACGGATGATGATATCCTGCAAAGTCGTATCCCAAGCGTGACCAAGGTGGAGTTTCCCAGTTACGTTTGGTGGTGGAATCACGATCGAATAAGGCTTAGCCTTTTGATCGCCTGAAGGCTTGAAAACATCGGCATCAAGCCATTTTTGGTAACGACCAGCCTCAACCTCGGCTGGATTGTATTTAGGTGAAAGTTCTTTAGACATGTGTTTGTCCTTTCTCTATTGTATTCATTTTATCTTGAATCTGCTTGGCAACTTCTTCTGCAGACAGATTCGTATTATTTATTTTAAGGTAGTGGTACAACTCGTTCGGTTGATGTTGGGAATTTAATTGAAGTGTTTCAGCAGTCTCCAAAATTTCTCTTTCAGATACCTCAATATGTCGTTTTAAGGGTTTGTGCTTTAATCGATTCTCCGTTCGATTTCGATGTAAGCGCTCCTCAAGTGTCGTTTCCAACTCCACAAACAGAATCTCTTGATGATAATCATCCAACAGATTCTGAATTTGCTTTAAATATAGCAGTTGGTACTGATTTGAAAAATCAATTACGTCTGTTAAAATGATCGACCTATGATTCCGAGCGCTTGTTTCAAGAAACGAAAAAGTAAGCCCACGAACAAATTCCCACATTTCTTCTGTAAAGTCATGATAGATTTCTAGTGCAAAATCAATGGCTTGATGGTTATAAAAGAGGGTAGCATTTGTCTTTCGAGATAGTTCTTGACCTATCGTCATTTTTCCTGATGCTGGAGCACCAATGATGAAAAGATGCATCAAATCACCTCCCACTCACTCCTCAGTAAGCCATATATCAGACTGTCACAACGGTTTCCTTGAACATCCTTTCGGTCTCGGATGCGAGCTTCGAGGGTAAAGCCAAGTTTTTCAGCGACACGTTGACTTTGGACATTGTAGCCAAAGCAGACCAGTTCAATCTTGTGAAGACCCAAATTTTTAAAGCCTAGGTCAATCAAGGCTCGCGCTGATTCTGGGACATAGCCTCGACCCCAATAGTCTGGGTGCAAGGTGTAGCCGAGTTCCAACACATCATCTTCGTGTCGGTGATTAAAATCAACAGAACCAATGACTTTATCGGTTCCCTTGACGACAATTCCATAACCAGCTGGGAGATTGTCCTTTTCATTACGCTCGGGCAGGATATGCTCTAGATAATAAATCTCATCTTCCAAGGTCTTGACGAGCGGAAATCCTGCTGGATAGGCGACCTCTGGCAAACTAGCGTAGGCATAAATATCCTCGGCATCAGCCACTGTACGAACGCGCAAGACGAGCCGTTCGGTTTCTAATCGTTCTGGTAACTCTGCTCTTGTCATCTCCAGCCCTCACTTTCCATAAAAAAATGCCCCTGCCATCTACATGACAGGGACGAATGTGTTTATCCGCGGTACCACCCAATTTCGGGCAGAGCCCGCAACTCTCGTCTTTGAAGTAAATACAAAGACACTTTTATTTCATTTTCATCCATCAGCAACCAGTTTTGACACATTTGTGGACTTCTCAGCACCGCCACTTTCTGTAAAATGTGGGACTCAAAACACCTCTAATGGCTTTATTTTAACAAGTTTTTGACGGAAATGCAAGGGGCAAGAAAGATTACTTGAACTTGATGCCGTTTTCTTTTAATTTCTTGATGGTAGCTGGACCGATTCCTTTCAAAGCAAGGAGTTCTTTTTCAGTCCAGTTTTTAAAATCAGAAGCTGACTTGATGCCTTCATCATAGAAAGTCTTGGCGCGGTCGACTGAAAGTCCACCTAGGTTTGCTGCGAATTCTTCTACAGAGCTTGTAACCTTTTGAGCTTGCTCTTTAGTTGCTTCTACTGCTTGTTCCACTTTTTTAGAGACAACTTTTCCCGCTTGGCTAGCAGATTTTTCTGCATGCTTCACAACTTTTTTTGTTTCTTCGACAACCTTGGTCACTGTAGTTGAAAATGCACCTGAACGGCGAAGGCTGTTTCTTAATTGTTTTTTACGTTGGAGTTTCTTTGACATGATAAAATCCTTTCAATAAAAAATCCCTGTTTTGACAAGGATTTAATAAAGATATTCTATCAAGATTTTGGAAAAAAATCAAGAAAGTATCTGAATTTTAATAGTTTCTCTCACCAAACAAGCCCTCTGGCAAGTCATGGAATCCCTTGCCTGCCTTGAAGTTTTCAAACTTACCCAGCAAGAACTGGTAGGCATCCAAGCGGCTCTCATAGCGAATCATGGCATCTTTGGCACGTTCGTCTTGGTCTTCTTCGTAGACTTTTTGACTTTCCTTGTGCGCCATGTCGTTGATCATGATCTGGGTATTGACCCAAGCTTCAAATTCCTTCATAAATTCCTGTTCGTAACTCATTGATTCTCCTTATTCTAATCCACGGAAATAGTCCGTATCAATCTCTCGGTAGGGTTGGATATCCTGAACATACTCCAACACTCCTTGGAATTCCCCGTCTTCATCGTGTACTGCTGCATAGGTGATGTGGACAAACTTGTCTCGCGACTCTGACTTGAACCACATTTCATACTTGTCCTTTTTACCCTCACGAAGACCTTTCATAACAGCCTTCACCTTGTCTAAGTACTTGGGCGGATGGCAGAGTTCTACATTACGCCCGACTTGGGACGGTGTCCGTTTGAAAATCATCTCATCAGCTGGCGTATTGTCATTGTAATACTGGAAAATATCGTCTTTATTGACAAAGGTAATCTCCATAGGAAGGTGATTGAGGATGAGGTTGGCCTGCTCGACCGAGAGATAGCCATTGCCAAAAGCCTGTTGACTATGGCGGTCCAGCACTGCTTCCTTTTCCTTAGGGGTAAAGGTAATGGTAAACTGACCTTCTGGCGTATCAATAACTTGCTGAACTTGACCTTCAGCCGTGTCTAGTTGTACTGGCTCCTCTGCGCTCTTTTCCTCAACAAAGCTCTGTCGTTCTGGCACCCATTTCTCAGACAGACGGATAATGGCATAGCCGTAGGCATCGCTCTCCTCCGCAATCTGAATCCAATCATCCTGGGTGAAAGACTCGAGGAGAATCATGAGGAGGATGGACTCTTCCTTGAAAATCATACTCTCAAACTCTATCGCAAAAGCTTCGAAAGTTTCCTTTACAGTGGAAATCGGCACTTCTGGTAGTGCCTTAGCTGTCGCTAGAGCTGTTTGAAAGAGTTCTCTAATCTGATCATCCACTCCCCACATGACCTTAGGGGGTGAATCGTGACCATAGCGCTCCATGATAGGAAAGAAGAGCTCTTCCTTGCGCTGGTAATGGACATCAAATTGCCCCAAAAGTCCCATTTGACGAACCAAACCCTTGCGCATCTCCGCAAGCATTTCCTCGTCTTCCATAGACTCATAGGTATCTAACAATCTCCGAATTCGAATCAAGGCAGCACGGAGAGCCAGATTTTCATCCTTGAAGACGCGAACGGGGTGACCAGGATGCTCGGTATCCTCCACTTCGACGCCCTTAATAGCGTTTTTAAAAAGATTGGCATGGACATCACAGAGCTCCATAACATCTTCAAAGGTGACACCTGAGTCTGAGTTCATCAGCTCGTGTTCCATGAGGGAAATCTCAATAGCTGAGACACCCGTAAAGGTCGCATCAAAACGCTCCTGAACTGACTCAGGAGAGGCACCATTATGCAATTCTAACAAAATATCCCGTAGGATATGAATCCGTTCATCTGCCATTAGTCTAATCCAATCACTTCATAGCCATTTGCTTCCAGTGTGCGGACAATCTTGTCCATAGGAGTTCCTTCGAGCTTAGAACCCTGTTTGAGCGATACTTTGCGACCGACGGTATTTCGCATCAAGGGATTAGCAAGTGGTTTAAAACCTAGCTCCACTAGGATTTCCAAGACTTCTGGATGCTTGTCCACCACTTCTGCAACAGGAATTGACACATCGATGATATTGTCCATGACGACCTCCATGTATGTTCTAAAATGATTTTACTGCTTATATTATACCATATGGGAAGAGATTAAAAAACTAGCAGCGGAATTCCTGCTAGTTTCTTTTATTTTCAAGTTATTCCTTATCATCTGGTTTTGCGAGCCACTGGGCTACATCCATCAGCTTGTCAGCAAGCAGTACTTTCCCGAAACCTACTAGAGCATTGTCGTCTTTTTTCATGTTCTTCAGAACTTTGATGCTTTGCATCACAAAAAAGTAATTCCCGTAAGTCTTGGCTAGAATTTTAATGAATCCCATATTACTCTCCTTCGATAATTTCGACCTCTTTTCGGATTGTATCAACGTCTCTTTGATATTGCACTTCATTGTAGTTGACTAGCTTGGACAATTCCTGTTGCAATCTTTCTCCCATCGGTTTCATGGTCGCAAAGGTTAAGCCACCAGAAATGACTCCACCTAGGATAGGAATCACTTTTCCCATTCCTTTGGCTAAGCCTCCTTTTGTCAGATTAACACCAAAAATTTTCAAAATTTTCTCTAAAATAGGATACCAGAGCGTCTTTGTCAAAGCTTTCTTATTCACTACTTTTATGACTTGTTTGGCTACTGTCACACCGCCTGATCGAAGCAGAGCACCTGCGCCATTTACTCCCAGCATCACACCAAGATACAGTAGGAGTGTGTTTTTAGCTTCCTCGCTTAATTCATTGCGTGATGCCCAGAGATCATCAAATCCGTAAATATAGCCTAGTTCCTGAGCTAGTTTTAATGAGAATGCATAAAACTGGGCTACGTCTGTCGGGATAGTGATCGCCATGATAATACCTCCAGGTAGACCTGCCAACACCGAAGTTCCACTGGCTAACAGGACATTGTCCTTAATACAGGCCTTGGCCACTCTATCCAAGCTTTCCTGAGATAATAAAGCCGTCGGTCCTTGTTCAATCAAAGTTGGAATATCCTTACGGTCTAATTCCTTTGAAAACTTTTCTACTAAAAATTTCTCTCGATCAACTTTGACTACGGGTAATTTCACCACTTGTTGCAGTACTTGCATAGCTATATCTTGTTTAGCCATATATCTCTCCGTTTTTCATTTATATCAAGCTTTATCATATCATACTATTTGAAATATACAAATTTTTTAAACCGATTTTTATCAGATAGCAATTATCGTACTCTGGCAACAAAAAAGAGGGGCACCCCTCTTTTTTAGTTCTTATCCAGATTGCGTAGCATCTCGTCAATCTTGTTTCCATATTCGATGGACTCATCTTTGACGAAGGTTAAATCTGGGATTTTGTACAATTTCAAATTGCGACCAAGTTCACGTTTGATGGTACCAGTTGCTTTTTCAAGCCCGATTTGAGCTTTTTGGTTATCCGAAGCAAGGTTACTCAAAATGGTGTAGTAAACCTTGGCAACAGACAAGTCACCCAGCATCTGAACATCTGTGATGGTCACACCTTGGACACGCGGATCACGGACTTTCTTTTGCAAAATCTCATTGACTTCACGCTTGATTTCCATGCCCACACGATCCGTACGGAAATGATTTGCCATGATATTCCTTTCTCTACTTTGACCCAAAAGCTAGGCCAGCAGACCTAGCTATTTTTAATAGATAGAGGAACTAGAGCCATTTGAATCTAGGAAACAAGCCTTTGATAGAACTAAAGTTCATTAAGGCGCTGTTGACAACGAGTCAAATGAGCTATCGTTTCTCTATTATCGTTTGATTTCTTCCATGACATAGGCCTCAATCACATCATCAGTCTTGATATCATTGTAGCCATCAATCATGAGACCACCTTCACGACCGTTTGTAACTTCTTTCACGTCGTCTTTGTAGTGTTTCAAGCTTGCGAGTTCACCGTCATAGATAACAACACCATCACGAATAACACGGACTTTAGAATCACGGGTAACCTTACCGTTGATAACCATAAATCCACCGATAGTTCCCACTTTAGATACCTTGAAGGTTTCCCGGATAACTGCTTCACCGATAACTTTTTCTTCAAATTCTGGGTCAAGCATCCCTTTCATGGCTTCTTCCATCTCTTCGATAACCTTGTAGATAATGCTGTGGAGACGGATTTCTACATCGTCAGCTTCTGCTTGTTGGCGAGCTTGTGGTGTAGGACGTACGTTGAAACCAACGATAAAGGCATTTGAAGCTTCCGCAAGGGTCACGTCTGATTCGTTGATGGCACCGACCGCTGAGTGAACGATGGTCACTTTGACACCTTCTACGTCGATCTTTTGAAGTGAGGCAGAAAGGGCTTCAACAGAACCTTGTACGTCGGCCTTGATGATGACGTTAACAGACTTAAGTTCACCAGCTTTAAGCGTATCAAAGAGGTTTTCAAGGCTGACACGTTGGGTAGCTTGACGTTGTTTCATGAGGGCACGTTTGGCACGTTCTTCACCTGCTGCACGCGCAGATTTTTCATCTTCGTAAACGGCAAAGTGGTCACCCGCCATTGGCGCTTCGTTCAAACCTGTGATAGAAACTGGTGTTGATGGACCTGCAACCTTAACACGACGACCAAGGTCATTGGTCATGGCACGGACACGACCGAAGGTATTTCCGACAACGATTGGGTCTTGGACATTCAAGGTACCTTGTTGGACAAGAAGGGTTGCGACCGCACCTTTTCCTTTATCCAAGCGAGCTTCGATAACTGTACCGATTGCACGAACTGTTGGGTCTGCCTTGAGTTCTTGGATTTCAGCCACAAGAAGGACTGTTTCCAAGAGTTCATCGATGTTTTGGTTGAATTTAGCTGAGATTTCGACAAATTCAGAATCTCCACCCCAAGCTGTTGACATGACACCATGCTCTGCCAATTCACCGATAACGCGTTCTGGGTTGGCACCTGGTTTATCAATCTTGTTGATAGCCACGATAATTGGAACGTTGGCTGCTTTTGAGTGGTTGATGGCTTCGATTGTTTGAGGCATAACCCCGTCATCTGCCGCTACGACCAAGATGGTGATATCGGTAACAGATGCACCACGAGCACGCATCGATGTAAAGGCCGCGTGTCCTGGTGTATCAAGGAAGGTAATCTTCTTGCCGTTTTCAACGATTTGGTAGGCACCGATATGCTGAGTGATACCACCTGCTTCTCCTGTTGCAACACGAGAGTTACGAAGGGTATCTAGAAGGGTAGTTTTACCATGGTCAACGTGCCCCATGATGGTCACAACTGGTGGACGCTCAACCAATTCATCTTCATTGAGATACCCATCTTCGACGAAGAAACGTTCGATGTCCGCATTGTCCACTTCAACCTTTTGTTTGGCTTCGATACCATAATCTACCAATAGGAGTTCAATGGTGTCACCATCCAAAGATTGGTTTTGTGTGGCCATAACACCCATCATAAAGAGTTTCTTAACGATTTCAGCTGGTTCACGTTTGATACGTTTTGCGATTTCCGCAACAGTCATACCATCTGTATATTCAAATTCTGTTGGCAATTCGTGGAACTTACGCTCTGTAACAGGTTTTGGTGCCTGATTGCGGTTATTTTGCTTGTTGCCTTTTTTATTCTTTTTGTTGTTATTCCAGTTACTATTTCTTTGATTTCTCACTTGATTCTGACTACTTCGATTCTTTTGTTGTTTTCTAGGACCATCTTCTTCGTGATCATAATCGTCACGTTCTTTGTCTGGTCGAGCTTGTTTTTTACGACGTGTATCCACTGGCGCTTCTTTAGCTACAGGAGCTACTGCTACGGCTGGCTGCGTTTGTTCAGCTAACTTAGCAGCTTCCTCAAAGATTTCTTCAGGCTCCTTGCGTTTGTTAGCTTGAGCCAAGGCTTCTTTGGCAGCTTGCGATTGTTTGAAGCGCTCCTCGCTTGAGCGTGCGTACTCTGCATTTTGCTCTGCTTTTAGGGCTGCTGCACGGGCTTTAAAGTCAACACGTGGTCCAGCTTGTTTTGGCTGGAAGTCTTGTTGCTGACGGCGATCATTGCCACGATTTCCTTGACCTTGTGGTTTCTTCCCTTGGTCGTTAAATCGGCGATTGTCGCGGTTTCCTTGACCAGGTTTGCCACCATTACGGCCGTCGTTTTTCTGACGGTTGCCGTTTTGTTGTTGGTCACGGTTGTTGCCCTTGTTTTGTTTGCGTCGCTCTGCCTGCTCTTTGGCACGTGCCTCACGCTCCGCCTTGAAGTTTCGGCTCTGCGGTCTTGCAGCCACCACTTTTTCTTCCTTAGGAGCTGCAAGTGTAGCTGGTTTACTTTCTTCCTTAGCGGCAGCTGGTTTAGCTGATGCAGGCTTTTCTGCTTTCTTTTCTACACTTGCTTTTGGTGCTGCAGGTTTTGCTTCTGCCTTAGGAGCAGGTGCAGGTTTAAAGCTAGCTGCGATTCGCTCAGCAGTAGCAGCTTCCACGCTCGATGAGTGGCTTTTCACATCCAAGCCCAACTCTTTTGCACGCGCTACAACTTCTTTACTTTCTTTTCCAAGTTCTTTTGCGATTTCGTACAATCTTTTCTTAGACAAATCATGTCCTCCTCTTCTATTCCATAAGAGACCTCATTTTCTTTGTAAATCCAGCATCTGTCACAGCCAAAACCTTTCTCGATTTTCCGACTGCTATGCTTAATTCCAGTGTTGAAAACACGGTTATAACTTCTACTTGATAATAGTCACTTTTATCTTGAATCTTCTTGGTCAGATTGGGGCCAGCATCATGGGCTAGAAAGACTAGCTTGGCTTTCTGGTCTTGAATGGCCTTGACCACCAATTCCTCACCCGATATGATCCTGCCCGCTCGTTGAGCAAGACCCAAGAGATTGCTAATTTTTTGCTTATTCAAGTCCTAACTCTCTTCTTTTTACTTTGTGATCCACATAAGCGATCAACTCGTCATAAAAGCTTTCTTCAACTTCCATGTTAAAGCTGCGGTTAAAGACTTTCTTCTTTTTGGCCTCTAGGGCTTCTGCATTGTCTAGCTTGATATAAGCGCCACGGCCATTGGCCTTGCCTGTCGGATCGATAAAGACCTGTCCTTCTTTGTTCTTGACAATGCGGAGCAAATCACGCTTGTCAATCACTTCGTTAGATACAACAGACTTGCGCAAAGGGATTTTTCTTGTTTTCATCTTTCCCTCCTCTAGCAGCTTTTATTCTTCAATCAATTCATCTACATCTGCGTAATCAATTTGACCTGCTTCTTCCATAGCTTCAAACTCACTGGCAGACTTGATATCGATACGGTAACCCGTCAAGTGAGCTGCCAAGCGAACGTTTTGTCCACGACGACCGATGGCAAGAGAAAGCTTGTTATCAGGTACAACGACCAAGGCACGTTTGCTGTCGTTTTCATCAAAGATAACTTGGTCAACCTCTGCAGGTGCGATGGCATTGTAGATAAACTCAGCTGGATCCGCTACCCACTCGATAACGTCGATGTTTTCTTCTACAGGAATCATACGATCGCTCTTGGCATCGTAACGAGCTGGGTGGAATTTGCTGGTGATTTTCTTGATGTTGGCACCACCACGTCCAACGATTGTCCCGATAGCGTCCACGTTAGGATTGTGGCTACGAACGGCAACCTTGGTACGGTCACCAGCTTCACGAGCCACGCTCATGATTTCGACAGTTCCATCGTAGACTTCTGGAATTTCTTGCTCCATCAAACGTTTGATCATTTCTGGATGGCTACGGCTAACAAAGACGTTGACACCACGAGGGTTGTCTTCAACCTTGTAAACATATACTTCAATACGATCATGAGAAGCAAAGACTTCTCCAGGAATTTGGTCTTGTTTTGACAATTGGGCTTCGATGCTGCCAAGGTTGACGTAAATAAAGCGGTTGTCAAATCTTTCTACTGTACCAGACATGATTTCTTGTTCATGTTCTTTATAAGTATTGTAAGTGATGGCACGTGTTTGCTTGCGCATTTTTTCCATGATGGTTTGTTTGGCAGATTGGGCTGCTACACGACCAAACTCAGCAGGTGCTTCTTCAAACTTGATTTTGTCACCAAGCTCATAGGCTGAATTAATGGCAAGGGCATCTTTCAAGCTGATTTCCAAACGGCTATCAAATACTTCATCAACAACTTCACGGACAGTATAAACTGTAAAGTCACCTGTTTTTTCGTTGAAGTCAATAGCTACGCTATCAGATTGACCATAGCGTCTGCGATAAGCGGAACGAAGCGACTCTACTACTGCGTCGATGATATCTTCTTTTTTGATTCCCTTGTCTTCTTCCAAAATGCGGAAGGCCTCTAGCATTTCTTTACTCATGTTCTCTTCACTTTTGAATCCTCAAAAGCTATCCTTTCTTTTCTATAATTTTACTGCTAAACGTGCTTTTGATACTAAACTGTATGGAATTTGGACAGTTTTCTTACGTGTTTTGTCCATATACTCCATAGTCAACTCGTCCTCTTCAAAGGATAGCAAGGTTCCTTCAAAGACTTTTTGCTTATCGATGGCTTGGTAGAGCCCGACATGGATGTATTTCCCAACAGCTCCAGCGACAGCATCCTTGGTTTTCAAAGGACGTTCCAAGCCTGGACTGGTAATTTCTAGGAAATATTGTTCTGGGAAGGGATCGGGCTTGATGGTGTCTAGGACAGGACTGATAATTTCTGTCAGGTCTGCCGTGTCGTTCAAGGTAATTCCTTCGGGTTTATCTACAAAAATACTGAGAATCATGTCACTGCCAATCTTTCCATACTCGATATCCACGAGCTCGAAAGGCGCTTGGATGACAGGTTCTACAACTTCTCTGACTAATTCTACGATTGTTGCGATTGCGTCCACCTCCTCATAAGCAAGAGGCGAAGATATTTCCCCGCCTCTCTTTCTCATATTCTTACTATCAGTATAGCACGTTTGTCAATTTATGTAAAGCATTAGCACTCAAACAGCTGGTTTTCAAGCTATTTCTTAAAATTCTGCTTCAACTCGGTAGATCACTTGACCTTTGCTGGAGAATTTTTTCTCATATTCCGTCATGACATTGCCTTCAAAATCACTGGCATGTAAGTCCAACCAAACTCCGTTCAGTTTCATCCCATACTGAGAAAAACTCACCAAGCTGTACTCAAATAAGCCACGGTTATCTGTCTTGAAATGGATTTCCCCATTCTCAGGCAAGATGCGCTTGAAGGTATCCAGGAAACTCTTGTAAGTCAAACGACGTTTTTCATGGCGTTTTTTAGGCCAGGGATCTGAAAAGTTTAGGTAGAGACGATCAATCTCACCGTCTTCAAAGTAGTCGGTCAAATCTGAACCATCTACCCACAGCAACTTGATGTTGGGCACTCCAACTTCTAATACCTTATCCAAGGCATAACTCAATACCGACTTTTGGATATCAATCCCGATGTAGTTGATGTCAGGGTTTTGTTTGGCCATTCCTGATACGAAGGCCCCTTTCCCACTTCCAACCTCTACATGAATCGGATGATCATTTCCAAACAAGTCTCGCCATTTCCCTTTAGCTTCCAAGGGATTGAGGACCACATACTGAGGATTGGCCTCTAGTAATTCTGTCGCCCCTTTACGATTTCTAACTCTCATCTCTTCTTTCCATACTTGTCACGGAAGACACGCAAGGCATAAATCTCCCGGTTTACATTGTCTAAATCTTGATTTTCACAGTATTTGGCAATCTGGTTCAAGTAAGAATACTGACCATACCAATACAATTTATCTAACACTGTCTGATTGTACTTATAGCCGTAGTCTCTCAACCATTGGCGCCACTGATGATCTGGAATGTAGTGGCATAGCAAATGCGCCACATCAAACATACGATCCGTCAGACGAACCGAATCCCAATCCACTAGATAAACGAGTCCACTCTCTGTCTCAATCCAATTACTATGACGAAGATCTCCATGCACAATCGTTGCATGGTCTTCCCTAAAACCTGGAACCGTCTTACCTAGCTCAGCAATCACACTGTTCAAATAGTGGTTCTGCTTCAAGATTTCTGGAACTCCTTGCTGCCAAGAACGTAGCAAATCAACTGGTGTTTCCATGGTATATCCCAAACGGCTCAACTGCTTCATCAAGGGACGCGAGCGGTGAAGGCGGTTCAAGATATTGATAATCTGCTTGCGATTCATATCGTAAGGGGTCAAGATTTTACCCGTCAGCCATTCCTGAGCACACATATCACGGCCATCTGGCAAACGACGAGTCCATAGTAATTGAGGAGCGATTTGTTCTCTGGCTAGGCCAGGTAGGATTGGAGAGGTGTTCATTTTTACAAAGACGCGCTTCCCATCAGGGTAGCTTCCCATATAAGCTTTGCCACTCTTCCCAGGGATAGGGGTCAGCGTTAGCTCATTATCACCCAAGTCCATTTCTTTCCTCCGTATAAAGTTTCCTTACTATTCTACTAGTTTTTGGTCTATTCGTCAACCAATCTTTTTAGTTGGTAAGGCAAATAAAACAATTGTAGGAAGAGACTAGCCCCTACAAGAGCCAACAAGGCTATTTTCTCTTGAAAAACCACTGCTCCGACCAGCAATTCTAACAAAAGAACTGCACTTCCCACACCAAGCACAATCTGTTTCAATCCCTTCTCTTTCTCCCCTTTTTCTAGTGGAAAGAGCTGAGTCAAGTACTGGTAGTCAAAGGCATGATAGAGGGCCAGTAACTGAAAGAGCAGGAGATAGTTAAATAAAACTACTACTGCTGTCGCGATCCAAGCTTGCTCGATATAGATTACAGCTAACAAGGATAGGAACAAAAGGCGCAAACTGAGGGCAAAGAGATCTCCATTTCGCAGATAAGAACGGAGATAGAGGTTTTGCCAAATCTTGCTCGGCACTTTCTGAACTACTTTAAGGATAAAATCCAGATAAGCGCGACGTTTGACACTATTGGACACGCCCTTGACCTGAGTAAAGAGAGCAAAGAAACGAAGCAAGACCTGCTTGCGTTTGCTTTCTTGGGCAATCACATAGTCCCAGTCGAGTCCAGTCTCAGTAAAAAATTTACTGGCTTTTTGACGAAAGAGGAGATATTTCCCAGTCCCCAATAAAAGCACATAGATGAAAAAAACTGGCAAGCCATAACCCATGGCTAAAAATAATGGCGCAAATAAAAGCAAGAAAAGGGTTTGGACAAAGAGCCAAAAGACCAGTGAACGCACTGTCTGCCCTTTGAGGTGAGACTTAACCTCCTCTTCACTGACTAAGAGAAAGAGCTTGTCAGGTCCTTCCATGTAGGTTGCGATTCCTCCCCAAGCCAAAAGCAAGGCAGATACAATTCCCAAAAACAAGAGGATGGGCCAATGATTTTCAGGAAAATGTTGCAATAGTTGACTGTACTGGTAGGCTAGAAAACCGATAAGAACTAACAGGAACAAGACAAAGTGATCATTGAGAACATAACGCAGATAACCGACACACTCCTTACGAAAAGCCTGCTTTCTCCTTAAAAACAAGTCTTTCATCGGTCCTCCTCTTTGGTCAAAGCCAAGTAAATATCATTCAAGCTAGCCTCGGGCATATCAAAAGCCTCGCGGAGTTGCTGGAGGTTCCCCTGAGCCCGCACCTCTCCCTTGTGGAGGATAACGAAGGCGTCACACATCTTTTCCGCCGAATCCAGCACGTGGGTACTCATGAGGATGGACTTGCCTTTTTGCTTTTCCACTTCCAAAAGCTGAATCAAGTCGGCAATCGCCAAGGGATCGAGACCAAGGAAAGGCTCGTCCACGATGAAAAGACTCGGATCCACGACAAATGCACAGATAATCATGACCTTCTGCTTCATCCCTTTGGAAAAATGCACTGGGAACCAGTCTAATTTTTGGTCCAGACGGAACATTTTTAACAAAGGTTCCACACGATCAAAAGCCACTTTTTGCTCAATACCATAGGCCATAGCCACCGTTTCGATATGCTCTGTGAGGGTCAATTCCTCATACAAGCTAGGCGTTTCTGGGATGTAGCCAATCTGTTTGCGGTAGTTGGTGGCATCTTCTCGCAGGGTCAAACCATTAATCTTAATTTCTCCACTGTAAGGCGTCAAAAGACCGATAATCTCATTGATAGTCGTTGATTTCCCAGCACCATTGAGACCAATCAAACCGACCAACTGCCCACTTTCAACGGTAAAGGACACATCTTTCAAGACAGGAACGTGAACATAGCCTCCTGTCAGGTTTTTAATTTCTAACATATTTTCTCCGAATCTGGTATAATGTAGCTATATTATATCAAAATTCAATACAGTAGAGGTGGATTTTATGTCAGATTGCATTTTTTGTAAGATTATCGCAGGGGAGATTCCTGCTTCAAAAGTATATGAAGATGAGCATGTTCTTGCCTTTCTTGATATCTCTCAAGTAACGCCTGGACACACGTTAATCGTACCAAAAGAACATTATCGCAATCTTTTGGAGATGGATGCCGCAAGTGCCAGCCAACTCTTTGCCCAAGTGCCAACAGTGGCTCAAAAAGTTATGAAGGCTACCAAGGCTGTCGGCATGAATATCATCGCCAACTGTGAGGAAGTTGCTGGTCAAACAGTCTTTCATACTCACGTGCACCTCGTACCTCGCTACGGTGCAGAAGATGACCTCAAGATTGACTTTATCGCCCACGAACCTGACTTTGACAAACTTGCCCAAGTCGCTGAAACCATTAAAAACGCTTAAGGAGATGCCATGAAACTATCAAATCTACTGCTATTTGCAGGAGCTGCAGCTGGAAGTTATTTTGTCGTGAAAAATCGCCAAGCCATTCAGGATGAAGTGCTAGATACAACTGACCGTGTCGAAGCTATCAAGGATGATTTAGATATCATCCAAAACAGCCTACAAATCATCGACCAACAAAAAGCCCTTATCAAGGAATACCAAAAAGATTTAACCTATAAATTCAAAGTCTTGGAAAAGGATTTCCAAACTAGACTAGCTGTGATAAAAGAAACACAGGAATTTGAGGATAAGTAAAAAGAGCCCGACGGCTCTTTTTAATTTCTAGATTTTTTAAGACTTTCCTTAAGTAATGACGAACGGTAGCGACCTTCTTCGAAGTTCCATACCTAAACTTTGAGCCTAGGTTTCAAAGTTTCCGTACACTTGAAATCAACCGGTTTCAGGTGTTTTCATTACGGCGAAAAGTCTGGGAAAGTATTTGATTTATACTCAATGAAAATCAAAGAGCAAACTAGGAAACTAGCTGTAGGCTGTACTTGAGTACGGCTAGGCAACGTTAAAGCGGTTTGAATTTGATTTTCGAAGAGTATTAGTTATGAAATGGTGAATGAGTTGTCTAAATTGTGGTGTATAGTTGATGGGATATAGCTTGTTTACGCTTTAAAAAGAGCCAATCGGCTCTTTTTACTTTATTCTCCTTCAAAGGCATCTTTAATATGATCAAAGAAGCCTTTTTTCTTTGGATTGACTTTCAAGTCACCTGCAGCTGCGAATTCTTTAAGCGCTGCTTTTTGGCGATCGTTCAAGCCTGTCGGAGTAACGACATTAACGGTTACGTATTGGTCACCAACAGCACCGCCACGAAGGCTCGGTGCTCCCTTGCCACGTAGACGGAATTTCTTGCCAGTCTGAGTTCCTTCTGGGATAACCAATTCAACATCTCCATGCACGGTTGGAATTTCCACAGTATCTCCAAGAGTAGCTTGGACGATATTAAGATTTAACTTGTAGAAAATAGTTGTTCCTTCACGTTCAAACTTATCGCTGGCTTCTACTGAAACCACTACATACAAGTCTCCGTAAGGCCCACCGTTAAAGCCTGCTTCACCTTGACCAGCGAGGCGGATTTGTTGGCCTGTTTCCACACC
>CAUSPE010000018.1:0-34371 GCA_963533485.1 uncultured Streptococcus sp. | reverse complement strand
GTAAAAGAAGGGTTGCTAGTTTTTTCATTGTTTTCCTCTCAAAAATTCATTTCTACCATTGTACCTTAAAAGGAGTTTGATTTCAAATGTAAAAGATTTTACTAAAAGTTTCTAGTAGTTGAAAAAAATTAAAACTCTGTCAAGTTTTTTTCTTGACACCTGTCAGAAATCTGCTATAATAGAACATGTGCTAAATAGCTCAGCTATTTCACCGAAATAAAAAATAAGAAAAGAGACATTAAAAAATGGCAGTTAAAATCCGTTTGACTCGTATGGGTTCTAAGAAAAAACCTTTCTACCGTATCAACGTAGCAGACTCACGTTCACCACGTGACGGACGTTTCATCGAAACAGTTGGAACTTACAACCCACTTGTTGCTGAAAACCAAGTGACTTTGAAAGAAGACCGCGTTCTTGCATGGTTGGCTGATGGAGCTCAACCTTCAGATACAGTTCGCAACATCCTTTCAAAAGAAGGCGTATTGAAAAAATTCCACGATTCTAAATTCTCAAAATAAGTTTAAAGTAGGTTGACAGATGGATACGATTGAAAATCTCATTATTGCGATTGTGAAACCTTTGATTTCACAACCTGATGCCTTAACTATCAAGATCGAAGACACACCAGAGTTTTTGGAGTATCACTTGGATCTTGACCAAAGCGATGTCGGTCGTGTTATCGGTCGTAAGGGTCGCACTATCTCAGCGATAAGAACGATTGTCTACTCTGTCCCAACTGAAGACAAAAAAGTAAGAATCGTTATCGATGAAAAATAAAAAAAAGCGGGACAGATGTCTCGCTTTTTTGTGAGGAGGAGAAGATGAAGGATTTAACGTTTAGACAATTACAAGCTTACTTACTCGAACATTACCAGCAATCTCGAACTGAGGAAGGCCTCTTTATCAAGCTAGTGGAGGAAGTCGGAGAAGTAGCTGAGGTCTTGAATGGGCGCTCTGGTCGAAAAGAGGGTGTCCAGGACTCAAATGCGGAACTAGCTAAAGAACTGGCAGATATTATTCACTACACTGTCGCAATTGCGGCCATCAATGATATTGACCTAACCAAAACCATCTTTGACAAAGATAAGAGGGCTGCCATTAAGTACCAACATGAACGAGATTTGGAAGGATTTTTGGAAAACCTCCAAGAAAACTAGGAGTAATCTCTTTTCACTAATATGAAAGGTGTCTCCTAGCTTACGCTAGCTAGTAAGAAAGAATGAGAAAGCAATGAGACCAGGGGATTATGCATGGAATGAGTTTGAACGAACTGCCTATAAGACTAAAATGAATCACCTACCTAGTCCTTACAAAGTTGCCATTTGGGACGACTCTGAGAAAAGATTGGAACTAGAACAAATACTGGATAGACTCCCTCAGAAAGAACTAGCTCGATGGGCATTAGAGAACTCGCGAGATTTCTTATCTTTAATTGATATCGGTGATGAAGGTGAGAAAAATAGAATAATTCGGCAAGCTTATGAGGCTTTTGATGCACGATTGAGAAATGAGTTCACACCTCATGAGTTGAGAAAAGCAGGTTTCGCAGCAAATCTCCTCTCTAAAAATGCCCAAAATCAAATCGCTAAGTACGCTGCCAGAGTCTTTGTACAAGCTATTTCAACAGCCCATATGAGAGGACACGCCATCGTTTCCGCGGATTATGCTATTAAAGTAAGGAATCTCCAAGAGGTAGATAAGTTAGAACTTGTGAGACAAGAACGAGAAAAGCAGATCAGACTGGCTGAATCCTTTTTAGCTAATGTAATAGATAAACGGTGAAAGAAGGCATAAAATACTAATCCTAGAAATAGCATCTAGGATTTTACTATGCTAAAATGGAAAGACAGTCTCAAAGAATTCTAGCCAATCAATCTTGAGAATAGCTATTTTTAAAGGGAGTAACAGTCTATGAACGAGAAAACAAAAGCTTACCTAGCAGCCTTATCCTTTTCAGCAATCATTGGATTTTCTTTTTTATTTACAAAGATTGCTTTGAGCTATGCCAGTCCTCTCACCAACTTAGCGCATCGCTATACAATCGCAGCTTTAGTATTGGTCGTCCTTCATCAAACCAAACTTATCAAAGTAAGTTTAAGTAGAAAAGATATTCTTTCTATTCTTCCTATGAGCCTTTTCTATCCACTCCTCTTTTTCATTTTCCAATCCTTTGCTCTACAGTATATATCGTCTTCTGAAGCGGGAATTTTACAGGCTCTTGTCCCGATTTTTACTCTCTTTTTAGCATCGGTCTTTCTTAAGGAAAAGACAAGCTTGCTTCAAAAGTTCTTTTTATTTTTATCCGTAGCAGGAGTAGTTTTCATCTTCCTTAGTAAAGGAGTGAACTTTGGCGCTGATATAGCTAGCTTGGGCTTTCTCTTGATGTTGGGATCTGTTCTCGCCAATGCGATAAACAATATTCTCAGCAAGGCTAAAGGAGGCCGCTATCGGGCCATGGATATGACAGCTGTTGTGATATTTGTTGGATTCGTCACCTTTAATACGCTGAGTCTGACCTCGCACTATCTAGATGGCAACATACTAGCCTACGTAGAGCCGCTTGGACAGATACCCTATCTGCTTTCCATCCTCTATTTGGGAATTCTAGCCTCTATCGTGACTGGTAGTCTTTCTATCTATGCTATCGTTCGCCTCGGCGCATCAACTGTCAGTGTCTTTGGCAATCTTGGAACAGTTTTGACCATTCTAGCTGGAGCTCTTATACTCCACGAACCAATTTATAGTTACCATGTCATCGGAGCAACTTTGATTATTGCTGGAATTTTAGGCATGAATCTGATGAGAAGAAATTAAAGATTGCTTAGCAGTCTTTTTCTTTATCTAAATGATGCAGAAAATTCAAAATTTTCAATGAAATTAAGTTTAGAAAACGATGATTTTAATATAGCATGATAAAATAGATACAAAGAATGATATCAGGATAAAGAGGAGCGAATGTAGAAATGAAGCTAAATGATATTGCTGAAGCTATTGCTTTTTATAACAGAAAATCCGAGGTGTTGGAACGTCACCTTATAGCAGTCGTAGATTGTGATTTGGTTGTTTATCATCGTCTTGGAAACGCAAGTAAAGGGCATATTATTTTTTATCATGGAGCTTGTGGCTGTAGTCAGATGTGGGCCCACCAATATGATGCCTTTGATGGATTTGACCTTTACTTTGTCAATGTTAGAGGGCAGGGTGAATCACCTATGAAAGTTGGGCTACCCGACTTAGAAGGCGCTGTTCAAGATGTAGATGCTATTTTGTCCTATTTCAAGCTGGATAAGGTGATATTGGTTGGTCATTCTTGGGGAGGAAATCCACTTCAAGAGTATACCTATCGCTATCCAGAAAGAGTCCTAGCCTTGGTCATGGTAGATAGTTGGGGACAGCATCGTTACCTATCAGAGAAAGAAAGAGGTCGAATCAAATATAGTTCTCTTATGTACAAAACGATTCCTTGGAAGGTGATTGCTGATAAAAACTCAAAAATGTGTACTGATAACCCTATCACAAGAGAATTGATTAAGACTGCCATTATAGAAACAGGGCGAGATGTTTTCTTGAACCTTGGAATCACAGGTTTCTTGGCAGTCCATGAGATAGAAGGATATAAAGGAAATCCTCCCATGCTATTAGTAAGAGGAGAAAATGATTTTCCCAAACACCTAAAAATAATCTATGACGGTATCATTTCTCTAAATCCCAATGCGCGTCAAGTAACGATTTCAGACAGCAAACACCAACCGATGAATGACCACCCTAAAGAGTTTAATCAGATAGTTGGTGATTTTTTTGAAGAAGTAGTAGCCTTGTAAGATAGGACCTGTCCAACTTGTGAAAATCCCTGGAACGTGATAAAATAAAGGATAAGGGTTTTTAATAAATCATTGTTATAGAATGAGTGGATTTCTTTATGAAACGGTTTGAAGTAACTACAAAAATTGGCAGTCTCTTTGTTACTTATAAAAAGAAAAAGAAAGTGCTTGTTTGTTTAAATGGCGCAGGTTTGCTACCAAGTTATGAAAATTTTTCACTTATACTTGAAAAACTTCCTTCAACAATTGGTTATTTGACAATTGATTTTCCAAACACAGGTAGGAGTCCGATTCATGACCAATCTGGAAAAAATCTGGACAATCTTGTAGACGCGGTTTATGAAGTACTTGAAGAATTGGCAATTTCTGAATATATACTTTGTGTACATAGTTTGAGTGGAATTTTGGCTTGCAAATTGATGAGCAAATCAATTAAGTGTCAGGCTTTAGTAGCAATTGAACCAACAACTAAAAAAGTAATGTTTTCTGATTTTTCAGAAAATCCTTATCCAGAAATGGAAGAGCAGATGAGACTGATTGAAGAGTGTGGCCCCGAAGTTTATTTTAAGAACATAACTCAAGCAGCATTTAGCTCTGAAACTAATGAAGAAATCTGGGATTTAGTGCAAGAAAAAGATTCAGAGTTGGAAAGACAAGTTCCAGAATTTCATATATATTGTGAGATTACTGAGAAAGATTTTGAGAATGTATCTATAGAAGCTCATATTCCCGTTTTTATTTTTTGTCAGGCTTATAGAGAAAAAGAGTATAGAGAATCAGAGTATTGGACTTCCAATACTAAGCTCATTTTAGGAGGGAATCACCATTATTTACAATGGTCAGAATCAGAAAAAATTGCAGCCATCATTCGAGAATTGTCAGAATAAGATGGAAAGAAGGAGAGTACAGGAGACAAGATGAACTACTTTAATGTTGGGAAAATCGTTAATACGCAGGGTCTACAGGGTGAGATTCGAGTCTTGTCTGTGACGGATTTTGCCGAGGAACGATTTAAAAAGGGAGCAGAGTTGGCTTTATTTGATGAAAAAGATCAGTTTGTCCAAACAGTGACCATCGCAAGTCATCGTAAGCATAAGAACTTTGACATTATCAAATTCAAAGACATGTACCATATCAATGCGGTTGAAAAGTACAAGGGTTATAGTCTCAAGGTCGCTGAGGAAGATTTGAACGATTTAGATGATGGTGAATTCTACTATCACGAGATTATCGGTTTGGATGTTTACGAGGGAGATAACTTGATAGGAACTATCAAGGAAATCCTACAACCAGGTGCCAACGATGTCTGGGTGGTCAAACGAAAAGGTAAGCGTGATTTGCTTTTACCTTACATTCCGCCAGTAGTTCTCAATGTTGATATTCCAAACAAGCGGGTCGAAGTGGAAATCTTAGAAGGGTTAGATGATGAAGATTGATATTTTAACCCTCTTTCCTGAGATGTTTTCTCCGCTGGAGCACTCGATTGTTGGAAAGGCTCGAGAAAAAGGGCTCTTGGATATCCAGTATCATAATTTCAGAGAATACGCTGAAAAGGCCCGTCATGTTGACGATGAGCCCTACGGAGGCGGTCAGGGGATGTTGCTCCGAGCCCAACCCATTTTCGATGCCTTTGATGCTATTGAAAAGAAAAATCCCCGTGTCATTCTTCTTGATCCTGCTGGGAAACAGTTCAATCAGGCTTACGCTGAAGATTTGGCTCAAGAAGAGGAACTGATTTTTATCTGCGGTCACTACGAAGGGTATGACGAGCGCATCAAGACCTTGGTAACCGATGAAATTTCCCTAGGAGACTATGTTTTGACTGGAGGAGAATTGGCGGCCATGACCATGATTGATGCGACTGTTCGCCTAATTCCTGAAGTGATTGGCAAGGAGTCTAGTCACCAGGATGATAGCTTCTCTTCGGGACTTCTCGAATATCCTCAGTACACTCGCCCTTATGACTATCGTGGCATGGTCGTGCCAGATGTGCTCATGAGTGGGCACCATGAAAAGATTCGTCAGTGGCGGCTGTATGAGAGTCTAAAGAAAACCTACGAGCGCAGACCTGACCTGCTAGAAAACTATCAACTGACAGCCGAAGAAGAAAAGATGCTGGCTGAAATCAAAGAAAACAAAGAATAAAGGAGAACCTTATGCAAGTAATCAAACGTAATGGAGAAATTGCTGAATTTGATCCAGATAAAATTTACCAAGCTGTCCTAAAAGCAGCTCAAACAGTTTATGTTTTGACCGATGACCTGCGTCAAAACCTAGCGCAAGTTACTAAAAAAGTCGTTTTGGACTTGGAAGAAGCAAAAGTGGAACGTGCGACTATTAGCATGATCCAATCAATGGTTGAGCACCGCTTACTTGGAGCTGGCTACATTACCATTGCAGAACACTATATCTCTTATCGCTTGCAACGCGATTTGGAGAGAAGTGGCTATGGTGACCATATCGCAGTTCATCTTCATTTTGAACAAATCCGTTAAGAAAAAGAGTGGGATGCAAAGAACATCTCACTCTTTCTTAAATAGACTTTTCTGAGCTTTTTGTACAGTTGAGGGAACGAAACGAAGTCGCTTAATGTCACTGATACGAATGATTCGAGTTACGTTTTTTGAAAAATTCTTGACGATAATTTGTTGGCGATTAGCATCGTGTTTGACAATATCACCCGTAAAACTTGTCTCAGCAAGTATCACATGAACAGCCGTCTTTCTTTGGATGGCTTGTTCAATCATAGCAGTGAGGGAGTTATCCTCAGTTTGAGGATGATCATCATTCCCATTGAGAAAACCATGTAGTTTATCTAGAACTAGTTTGAATGTCTGTCTCATAGAATCCTCCCTTCTTATATATCCACATTATATAAAATTTTCCTAAAAACCACAAGATTTTTACGAATAGACTATAGAAAGCATATCACATAAAGGAGTTAAAAATGGCAGAATTTACATTTGAAATCGAAGAACACTTGCTCACCTTGTCTGAAAATGACAAAGGATGGACCAAAGAACTAAATAGAGTTAGTTTTAATGGTGCCCCTGCAAAGTTTGATATTCGTTCTTGGAGTCCTGACCATACCAAAATGGGCAAAGGAATCACGCTTTCCAATGAAGAATTTCAGGTAATGGTCGATGCCTTTAAAGGGCAACAATAAAAAGAATCTTGAGTGCAACTCAAGATTCTTTTTTTAGGACACAATATAGTCACAGAGAGAAGTCTTAGACAATTGAATGAAAGTCTCTCTATACTCTTCAGGTGGAATTGGATTATCTTTACGAATCCAGACTTCAATGAAAGAGATTGCCATGGTCGTAATGATATAAGCGATGTCCTCTTTACTAAAATTATATTTCAGTTGGTAATTGACATTCTTTAGTACCCACTCAGAGTACGTTCCACGCAGAAACTCCTTCCAACATGGGTCGGCTTGTGTGGTATACAAGGTGTTAATAATTTCTTTTTTTTCGTATATGAGCGGAAGTATATAGTCTGCTAAAAAAGAAATAGGATCTCCATCGTTGTTAGGGGTGTACTTATTAAAGACGTTAAAAATATGCTGATTGGTCTCTTCATGAATGTATTCAATAATATCTTCAAAGTTGTTAAAATGCTTTTGATAAATCGCTTGTCGTGAAATACCAGCTTCAGCAGCAATTTCAGTCATTGTAAAGGAACTACGCTGAGGATTTTTCTTAGCTAGTGTAATGAGAGCTCTAATGATTAGCTCACGAGTATTCTTTGCCATAGAATTACCTTTCTGTTTATAATTATTTACAGTTATTTTTGAATAAAGAAAAATCAAAATGTTCAAGTTAATATAAATAATCAATGAACATTAAATTTTCTGAATCTTTTAGGTAGCTCTATTGTATCACAAATAATTTATAAAATATAGTTCTATCAGTGAAAATGCGTTTTCTGAAAAGTATACAGTTATTAACCTTTCAAAATCAATGGAAGCTTATTTGGTTTGAATCAATTAGAATACTTTTCTACTTTTCATATCGTGATAAGCTGTAATTTGAAGGATAAAACGATTAATATTCATACCGGTATAAGAATAGTCAAGTAGCTAAATAGTGTACAGTTGATTCTTAGAAAGGAAAAAGTCCAGAGCAATTGTTCTGGACTATTTTTTATCTTGAAAAATATGGAAGGCTTTTCAATCTTTCGAGTAAGGGACGACCAATGAAACTAATGGCAATGATCTTACCAAGATCAGGAAGGATAAAGGGAAGAACACCGACAGCTAGTGCCTTATCGAATGGCATCCCAGCAAGGAAGTGGAGGCTGAGAATACCTCCGACAAAGACGAGGGAGTCTCCCAAGAGGTTGGCTAGGAAAATGTGAATGTAGCCACTATTTTGATGGATGAGATAAGATGTAAGTCCAGCATAGACAAGGTCGAACCAAAGATAGCCTGCACTTGGACCGACTAAAACGTGAAATCCAGCTCCTCCCCCTGCAAAAACAGGTAAACCAATGGCACCCAGCAAGAGATAGAGAGCTACAGATAGAACGGCTTCTCTAGGTCTAAAAACAGTAGCAATCAGACCAATTGCAAAGTTTTGCAAAGTGAAGGGGACAGGACCGATAGGGAGACTGATTTGTGCCAATACGGCGATGAGAGCCGCACCGATAGCAGGGATAGCATAGATATGAGCTTTTTTCAAAACTGTTAACCTCTTTTCAAAATTATAGTAACTATTATACTAATTTAGAAACAAAAGTCAACCTATTTTTCCAACTAAGGTAACAATTTTTGTAACAGCCGATTTTGCAAGTAAAAAGAGACCTCAAGAGGTCTCTTACGATAATTAGCGCATGGTTACAAATTCTTCTGAGGCAGTTGGGTGGATAGCTACTGTAGCATCAAAGTCCGCCTTGGTTGCTCCCATCTTGATGGCAACAGCGAATCCTTGAATCATCTCATCTACTCCGTAACCAAGTCCGTGAAGTCCAACAACTTTTTCGTCAGCACCGGCGGTGATGAGTTTGAAGCGAGATTCTTGACGATGGTTTGTAACGGCTGAGTACATAGATGCAAAGCTTGACTTGTAGACTTTGATGTTATCTTGGCCGTATTCTTTGATAGCTTGATCTTCAGTTAAACCGACTGTTCCGATTGCTGGGTGGGAGAAGACAACAGTAGGGATAGTCGTGTAGTCCATCTTGGCATTTGTTTTTCCGTTGAAAAGGCGTTCAGATAAGGTGCGTCCTGCCTTGATGGCTACTGGGGTTAGTTCCTTCTCACCAGTAACGTCTCCAAGGGCATAGATACCATCAACAACAGTATTTTGATACTCATCCACTTGGATAAATCCACGTTGGTTGAGTGTAACGCCGGCCTTTTCTAACTCAAGACCATCTACATTTGGACGGCGACCGGTAGCCCAGATAACTTGGCTTGCAGTGTGACTAGAACCATCTTCGAAATGAATGGTAATACCTTGCTCCGTTTCTTCGAGCTTGACGGGTACCTTGTGTGTGTGCAAAGGTAGACCTGTTTTTTCCATTTCATTGACAAGTCCTTCAACGATGTAGCTGTCAAAACCACGCAAGGGACGATCGCGACGGACAAACAAATCAGTTTTTACTCCGAGTGCGTGGAGAACACCTGCTAATTCAACAGCGATATAGCCAGCTCCAAGAATCGCAACGGATTCAGGAAGTTGCTCCCAAGCAAAGACATCGTCTGAGCTACCACCGAGTTCAGCTCCAGGAATAGTTGGGATGCTTGGGCGAGCACCAGTCGCAATCACGATATGTTTGGCACGAATCAATTCACCATTAACACTGACGGTGTTGGAATCAACAAAATGAGCACGCCCCTCAATCAAATCAACCCCGTTGCGTTTGAAACTTCCATCATAAGATGAGCGAGCGCGATCGATGTAGGCTTCACGGTTTTGACGAAGTTTTGCGAAATCAAATTGAACATCTGAACTCGTAAACCCATAGTCAGGACCGTAGTGGTGGAAGCTTTCAGCGATTTGAGCTCCATACCACATAATTTTCTTAGGAACACAGCCAACGTTGACACAAGTTCCACCCAATTTTTTCTCTTCGATAACAGCTGCTTTGGCTCCGTGTTCACCAGCGCGGTTCATAGTGGCAATGCCGCCGCTTCCTCCACCGATGGCGATGATATCATATTCTCTCATAGAAAACTCCTTATAGCTTTGATAGTCATATTCTATCGTTTTTGTTTTTTGAATGCAAAAATCTGCTACGATAAAAAAATTATAAAAACGCTTGCCAAATTCCAAAAGATATTGTATTATATATCTAGCACAATAACCCAATAAACGAATACCGAACGAAATAATGATCCTGAATTGTCATTGTTTCCATCTGAACTGTCATTGTTTGGGCTTGGTGTTTCTGATATAATGGGTTTTGTAAGGCAAAAATATAAAGGAGCTTGAAAATGAAAAGAAATAAAAAGGCAAAAAAATGGCAATTATACACAGCGATTGGTATTGCCAGTGCTATTGTTATCGGTGCTGTGGGAATTTTGATTTTTAGACAACCTTCCCAGTCAGCAGTCAAGGATGAAACCTCTCATATCGTTACTGCTAAGGAAGGTTCCGTTGCTTCATCGGTTCTCTTGTCAGGTACGGTTACAGCAAAAAATGAACAATACGTTTATTTTGATGCTAGTAAGGGAGATTTAGATGAAATTCTTGTTTCGGTTGGGGACAAGGTCGAAGAAGGGCAAGCGTTGGTCAAATACAGCAGTGCAGATGCTCAAGCTGCCTATGATGCAGCAGAACGTGCAGTTGCAAAGGCAGACCGTCATATCGAGGAGTTAAACAAAGCTCGTGAAAATGCATCAGCTGCACCAGCTTCTCCACAGGTTCCAACAGAAGCTGGACTCTCAGAACAAGCGCAAGCAGCGACTTCTTCAGTATCTTCTATTGATTCTCAAATCAGTGATGCCAAGGATAACCGTGCAGATGCTGTGGCTCAGCTCAACAAGGCTCAAGCACAGCTAGATGCCGCAACTGTCCTCAGTACACTAGAAGGGACTGTAGTTGAAGTTAATCGTAATGTCTCCAAATCGCCAACAGGTAATAGCCAAGTGGTAGTACATGTCGTAAGTAATGAAAACTTGCAGGTCAAAGGGGAGTTGTCTGAATACAACCTTGCTAACCTTTCTGTAGGCCAAGAAGTTACCTTTACTTCGAAGGTTTACCAAGATAAGAGCTGGACAGGAAAAATCAGCTATATTTCTGATTATCCTAAAAACAACGGAGAAGCAGCAAATGCAGCCCTTGGAGGAAATACTGGCTCTAAGTACCCTTATACTGTTGATGTGACCAGCGATATCGGTGAGTTGAAACAAGGCTTCTCTGTCAGTGTGGAAGTCAAAAATAAGAGTAAGGCCATCCTTGTTCCTTTGACAAGTGTTGTTACCGAAAATGACAAAAACTATGTCTGGATCGTTGACGACCAGAAAAAAGCGAAGAAGGTAGAAGTTACTTTGGGGAATGCGGACGCAGACAACCAAGAAATTACTTCAGGTTTGACAGACGGTGCCAAGGTCATCAGTAATCCAACATCTTCCTTGGAAGAAGGAAAAGAGGTGAAGGCTGATGAAGAAACTAATTAGTCTCAAAAATATTTGCAGGAGTTACCGAAATGGTGACCAAGAACTGCAGGTCCTTAAAAATATCAGTCTAGAAGTTCATGAAGGTGAGTTTGTTGCCATTATGGGACCATCTGGTTCTGGTAAGTCTACCTTGATGAATACCATCGGAATGTTGGATACACCAACTAGTGGAGAGTACTACCTTGAAGGACAAGAAGTGGCAGGCCTGAGAGAGAAACAACTGGCCAAGGTCCGCAACCAGCAAATCGGCTTTGTCTTTCAGCAGTTCTTTCTCTTGTCCAAACTCAATGCGCTTCAAAATGTCGAATTGCCCTTGATTTACGCTGGTGTTTCGGCTTCTAAACGTCGGAAATTGGCTGAGGAATTTCTGGAAAAGGTTGAGCTGACGGAGCGCAGTCATCATTTGCCTTCCGAGTTATCAGGTGGTCAAAAGCAACGTGTAGCGATTGCGCGTGCCTTGGTAAATAATCCCTCTATCATCCTAGCAGACGAGCCCACAGGAGCCTTGGATACCAAGACGGGAAATCAAATCATGCAGCTGTTGGTGGAGTTAAACAAGGAAGGGAAAACCATTATCATGGTCACGCACGAGCCTGAGATTGCGGCCTATGCCAAACGCCAGATTGTTATTCGTGATGGGATCATCTCGTCCGACAGTGCTCAGGTAGAAAAGGAGGAAAACTAAGATGCAGAATCTGAAATTTGCCTTTTCATCCATCATGGCCCACAAGATGCGTTCCTTCCTGACCATGATTGGGATTATCATCGGAGTTTCGTCTGTCGTTGTCATCATGGCTCTGGGAGACTCCATGTCTCGTCAGGTCAATAAAAACATGACCAAATCACAGAAGGATATCCATGTCTTTTTCTCCCCTATTAAAAGCAAGGACGGCTCCTTCACGCAGAAACAATCCGCTTTGACAGTCAGTGGTAAAGAAGAGGATGTTCATGTTGAACCACCAAAACCACTAGAATCCTGGGTCAAGGAAGCTGCTAAACTCAAAGGAGTAGACAGTTACTATGTCACCAACTCGACCAACGTTACCCTATCTTATAAGGATAAGAAGGTTGAACGAGCGACTCTGACAGGCGGAAATAGCACCTACATGAACGCAGTTGAAAATAAAATCGTTGCGGGTAGAAGTCTAAGGCTGCAAGACTACAAGGAATTTGCCAGTGTGATTTTGCTGGATGAAGAACTAGCCAAGAGTTTGTTTGATAGTCCAGAAGCTGCGGTTAATCAAATCATCTCTGTCAATGAATTTAGTTACCGTGTGATTGGCGTTTATACCAGCAATGAAGCCAAAACTGCTAAAGCCTTTGGGATTGGTGGTCTTCCAATTACGACTAACATCTCTCTCGCAGCCAATTTTAATACTGATGAAATCTCGAACATCGTCTTTCGTGTCAATGATACTAGTCTAACGCAGACCTTGGGTCCGGAATTGGCTAGAAAACTGACTGAGATTGCAGGTCTTCAACAAGGGGAGTACCAAGTTGCGGATGCAACTGCCGCCTTCCAAGAGGTACAACAACTATTTGGTTTTATGACCACCATTATCAGTGCCATCGCAGGAATCTCTCTCTTTGTCGGGGGAACTGGTGTTATGAATATCATGCTGGTTTCGGTGACAGAACGCACGCGTGAGATTGGTCTGCGGAAAGCGCTCGGAGCTACTCGGGCTAATATCTTGGTACAGTTCTTGATTGAATCCATGATTTTAACCTTATTAGGTGGTTTCATTGGTCTTGTACTTGCTGCAGGAATGACTATGCTTGCAGGAGTTCTTCTTCAAAACTTGATTGCAGGAATTGAAGTTGGAGTATCTATCCCAATCGCTCTCTTTAGTTTAGCGGTCTCAGCAGGTATCGGTATGATATTCGGTGTTTTACCAGCCAATAAAGCGTCTAAGCTTGATCCAATCGAAGCTCTTCGTTATGAATAAGATATAGAACAGAAAAAACAAGATGGACATTTGTCTGTCTTGTTTTTTGTATGGATTTCCATTTCGAAAATCACTAAAAATATGATATAATGAAGTGTTAGAAAAACAGGTTTCATTTGCCTGGAAAGGAAAAATTATGTCTGAAAAGAATTTTTATATTACAACACCGATTTACTATCCATCTGGTAAACTTCATATCGGTTCTGCCTACACAACCATCGCTTGTGATGTCCTAGCTCGCTACAAACGCCTCATGGGCTACGATGTCTTTTATCTGACAGGTCTTGACGAGCATGGTCAGAAAATCCAGCAAAAAGCGGAAGAAGCTGGCATCACGCCGCAAGCCTATGTTGACGGCATGGCAGTTGGTGTCAAAGAACTCTGGAAATTACTCGATATCTCATACGATAAATTTATCCGTACAACTGATGATTACCATGAAAAAGTAGTGGCTCAAGTCTTTGAACGCTTGCTTGCTCAAGATGATATCTACTTGGGTGAATACTCTGGCTGGTATTCAGTTTCAGATGAGGAATTCTTTACAGAAAGTCAGCTTGCAGAAGTTTTCCGTGATGAAGCTGGTAATGTAACTGGCGGTATTGCTCCATCAGGACATGAAGTGGAGTGGGTTTCAGAAGAGTCTTATTTCCTTCGCCTCAGCAAATACCAAGATCGTTTGGTAGAATTTTTCAAATCGCACCCTGACTTCATCACTCCAGATGGTCGTCTTAATGAAATGCTTCGCAACTTCATCGAGCCAGGTTTGGAAGACTTAGCGGTTTCTCGTACAACCTTTACCTGGGGTGTTCCAGTTCCATCCAATCCAAAACACGTTGTCTATGTTTGGATTGATGCCCTTCTTAACTATGCGACTGCTCTTGGTTACGGTCAAGAGGATCATGCTAACTATGATAAATTCTGGAATGGAACAGTATTCCACATGGTTGGAAAAGATATTCTTCGTTTCCATTCTATCTATTGGCCAATCCTTCTGATGATGTTGGATATCAAATTGCCAGATCGCTTGATTGCCCACGGTTGGTTTGTCATGAAAGACGGCAAGATGTCTAAGTCAAAAGGGAATGTCGTTTACCCTGAAATGTTGGTAGAGCGTTATGGACTGGATCCACTTCGTTACTACCTCATGCGCAGCCTTCCGGTTGGTTCAGACGGAACCTTCACTCCTGAAGACTACGTCGGCCGTATCAACTATGAATTAGCAAATGACCTCGGAAACCTCCTCAACCGTACGGTTTCCATGATCAACAAGTACTTTGATGGTCAAATCCCTGCCTATGTAGAGGGTGTAACAGAGTTTGATAATGCTCTTGCTGAGGTTGCAGAACAATCAATCGCAGACTACCATACACACATGGAAGCAGTTGACTACCCACGTGCTCTTGAAGCAGTTTGGACTCTTATCTCTCGTACCAACAAATACATCGATGAGACAGCCCCATGGGTCTTGGCTAAGGATGAAGAGCACCGTGACCAATTGGCAAGTGTCATGAGCCACTTGGCAGCCAGCCTTCGTGTTGTAGCTCACATGATTGAGCCATTTATGATGGAAACTAGTCGCGCTGTATTGGCACAACTTGGTTTAGCAGAAGTTTCTAGCCTAGAAAACTTGAGCTTGGCAGATTTCCCTGCTGGTGTGACTGTTGTTGCCAAAGGAACACCAATCTTCCCTCGTCTGGACATGGAAGAAGAGATTGCCTATATCAAGGAACAAATGGAAAGCAACAAACCAGCAGTCGAAAAAGAATGGAATCCAGATGAAGTTGAACTCAAACTCAACAAGGATGAAATCAAGTTCGAAGACTTTGATAAGGTCGAAATCCGTGTCGCAGAAGTCAAAGAAGTGTCTAAAGTGGAAGGTTCTGATAAGTTGCTCCAATTCCGCCTAGATGCTGGTGATGGCGAAGATCGTCAAATCCTCTCAGGAATAGCTAAATACTATCCGAACGAACAAGAATTGGTCGGCAAGAAAGTCCAAATTGTTGCTAACCTTAAACCACGTAAAATGATGAAAAAATATGTCAGCCAAGGTATGATCCTCTCAGCTGAACATGATGGACAATTAACCCTTCTCACAGTTGATCCAGCTGTACCAAACGGAAGTGTGATTGGCTAATAGCAAAAAACCAACGTTAGGCACGTTGGTTTTTCTTGTTATTTACGAGATTTTCTAAGAAGTGGTCCATCTCCTTTTGCGACTTGAGGACAATTACTTTCTCAGGGTAGGTTTCTTGAACCCGTTGATAGCGTTCTTTAGCATTCTTTGTCCGCCCATCCCAGAGAATCCATCGGATAAAATCCCAGTCAAAGCGTTCAGGACAGCCTGCTGCCATACTTTCTCTGACCTTGCCTCGGTATGTGAGATAACGCTTAAAGGCCCTCAGTAAGCAAGTCCAAGGTGAAAAATTGAGGAAGATGATTTGGTCAGCTTCTTGCATTCTTTCCTCGTAATAGCACCAAGAGTAGTTGCCATCGATAACCCAAGCTTCATGCTTTGTGAGAAAGTTTTTCATCTTGCCCAACATCCATTCGCGGTCACTGTCTTGCCAACCAGGTTGAAATTGGAGCGTATCCATATGCAGTTTGGGGATGGAGTAGTAGTTAGATAACGTTTCTGCTAGAGTTGACTTACCAGCTCCAGAATAACCGATAATTGCGATTTCCATTTTCTACCTTTTCTGATTAGAGGACAAAAAAACAGCCTCTATGGACTGTTTCTTATTTAGCAAGTTTAGCTGAAAGACGAGCTTTATCGCGGCTTGCTTTGTTTTTATGAATCAAACCTTTAGTTTCTGCTTTATCGATAGCTGAGCTAGCAGCACGGAAAAGTTCTTCAGATGGGTTTGCTTCGAAAGCTTTGATAGCAGTACGCATAGCTGATTTTTGAGCTGAGTTTTTTTCGTTTTGTTTAACGTTCAATTCAGCGCGTTTGATAGCTGATTTAATGTTTGCCAATGTTCTTACCTCCATATTTACTAACTATACCATTATATCTGAAAACTTAGGTTTTGACAAGGGGAAATTATTTTTTTAGGTAAATTTCATCGATTTCGTGGTTTTTAGTCTTGTGGAGAATGACCTCGGCGCGATTCCTTGTCGGTTCGATATAGTTTTGTAGATTTGTGAGATTAATACTGGTCCAAACCTGATGTGCAAAGGCTTCAACTTCTCCAATCGGCATTTGCGTAAAGCGGTGGTAGTAGCTGTTGGGATCATTTTGGGCAAAGCTGAGCAGCTTTAAGAAACGATCCAGATACCAGCTTTCAATGTCCTCAACAGCAGCATCCACATAGATGGAGAAATCAAAGAAATCAGTGATGTAAAGGCGCTCATTTTGAGGGTTTTGAAAGACATTAATCCCCTCGACAATGACAAAATCAGCAGCTTTGACACGTTGTTTCTCTCCAGGAACGATGTCATACACTTCATGAGAATAGACAGGAATATCGACATCTTGCCCATTCTTTAGACGATCAAGAAAATTCAGCAAAGTTTCCATATTATAACTTTCAGGAAAACCTTTGCGATTTAAGATATCTTGGTCCATCAAGGTTTGATTGGGATAGAGAAAGCCGTCAGTCGTCACCAATTCCACAGTAGCATCTGGGAGAGTACGTGATAGTAGAATCTGAAGTAAGCGACTAGTAGTCGATTTCCCTACAGCAACACTACCAGAAACCCCAATGATAAATGGTTGGGATTTGCTTTCACGTTGAAGAAAAATTCCTTTTGAAAATGCTAAATCATCCTTAGTGCGCTTGTAAATATGGATAAGATGAACTAGGGGAAGATAGACATCTGTTACGTCCTGTAGACTAATCTGGTCATTGAAACTCTTGATGGATTCTAACTCTTCCTCTGTCAAGGGAGGGGTTGTTTTGCGATGCAATGATTGCCAAGTCTGGCGACTGATTTTTTCAAAATGTAAAAATTCGTTGGTCATTTGTTTTCCCCTAGATATTTTGTTTATCATACCATAAAAAGCTAAAAAGATAAAGCGGTTTCTTGATGGTAGTAAGTCAATATCGTATAATAGAGGTAGATGGAGGTTGAATAATTTAATGATGAAATAGGGAATTGTTTCTGATGACTTATCAGTTATTAAAAGTGGGCTTTTTAGTTCCCAACATATAGGAGGTATACAATGAAAATCTTGAGATGTTACTTATTGGAACTCTGTTTTATTTTAAGTTTTGCCTTACCTTTTATAAAAGGAGTCAATGCGGATAATGGTAGACGCTTTGTGGAAATCTATTACGGTTTTACTTTTTTGATGGAACATGCCATTGTAACAGTTGTCTTTATCTGTTCGCTCTTGATTGCTTGGCTAGTAAAAAAGCAGTGGACGAAATGGCTTGCTGCTGGTAGTTATCTATTTTTGATTTTGTGGATTGCTACAGAAGGATATCTATTCCGTATGTCACTAGAAGATTTGATACGACTTTGGACAAGTTTGGAAATCTTGACACAAACTTATCAGTTGGGTTTTTATCTAAACATCATATTGGGAATCTTGTTGATAATAAAGTATTTTAAGGTTAAGAAATGGTAATAAAAATACGCCTGATTACAGACGATCTGTTTTTTCCTAACTATGATAATTTGTAGTTCCCGATAGATTGTAATGTATTTCTAATAATTGAAAGAGATTGAAGAAAAGGTTTTTTGACTAGGATTCTTCAGTCTTTTTCATTTGATCATCACTTTGTAAACGATTTACAATTCAAGCCAAATTATGGTAAAATAGTTTTATGAGTAAAATGTATTATGCAGAAAATCCTGATGCTACTCACGACATTCATGAGTTGAGAGTGGAGTTGTTGGGAGAAAACATGACCTTTTTGACGGATGCGGGTGTTTTTAGCAAGAAAATGGTTGACTTTGGGAGTCAGCTCTTGCTCAAGTGCCTAGAGGTCAATGAAGGAGAGACGGTCCTTGATGTGGGGTGTGGTTATGGGCCGTTGGGCTTGTCATTGGCCAAGGCTTATGGAGCTCAGGTAACCATGGTTGATATCAATAATCGCGCCTTGGACCTAGCGCGACAAAATGCTGAACGAAATAAAGTAGAAGCAACGATTTTCCAATCCAATATCTATGAACAAGTTGAAGGGAAGTTTGACCATGTTATTTCCAATCCGCCGATCCGAGCGGGCAAACAGGTTGTTCATGAGATTATCGAAAAGAGCAGAGATTTCTTGAAAGACGGAGGAGATTTAACCATTGTCATTCAGAAAAAACAAGGAGCTCCAAGCGCTAAAAGTAAGATGGAAGACGTTTTTGGTAATTGTGAAATCGTAAAGAAAGATAAGGGATACTATATCCTTAGAAGTGTGAAAGAATGAGAGCAGTTGATTTAATCCAAAAGAAACGAGATGGTCAAGAACTGACTTCAAATGAAATCAAGTGGCTGGTAGACGGCTATGTTGCTGGAACCGTTCCAGACTATCAGATGTCTGCTTTTGCTATGGCTGTTTATTTTAAAGGAATGACCACACGTGAGATTTCTGATCTGACGATGAATATGGTTAAGACAGGTCAGGAGTTTGACTTGTCAGCTATTGACGGGGTTAAAGTGGATAAACATTCTACTGGTGGGGTTGGCGATAAAGTAACCTTGATCTTGGCTCCCCTTGTTGCGAGTTTCGGCGTGCCCGTTGCTAAAATGAGTGGTCGTGGTCTTGGCCATACTGGTGGGACAATTGATAAATTGGAGTCTATTAAGGGCTATCAAGTCGAGCGAAGTCAAGAGGATTTCATTCGTCAGGTACAGGATATTGGTGTATCTGTCATTGGGCAGTCCGATCAGCTGGTTAAAGCAGATAAACTTCTCTATGCCCTCCGTGATGTGACAGCAACTGTCGACACGATTCCTTTGATTGCTAGTTCGGTGATGAGCAAGAAAATTGCTGCAGGAGCGGATGCCATTTTGCTAGATGTAACGGTCGGTGAGGGTGCCTTCATGAAGACTGTTGATGAGGCGCGCGAATTGGCTCAAACAATGGTGGAACTTGGTAAGGCTGTTGGTCGAAAGACAGTAGCAGTCATTACCGATATGAGCCAACCCTTGGGAAAAGCCATTGGGAATCGTCTCGAAATCCTTGAGGCAATCGAGATTCTCCAAGGAAAAGGCCGAGAAGATATTAGTCACTTTATCTGCGAGCTAGCTCAGATTATGCTTGGCTTGGCTGATGTTGAGAAAACGATCGAGGAAATCCGTCAACATCTTGAGAATGGCCAAGCACTGGCTAAGTTTGAAGAAATGGTAGCAGCACAAGGCGGTGATTTAGAAGATCTTTATCGCCCCGTCAAAGTTGCCCATGTGCTGGAAATTCTAGCTCAAGATACAGGTGTTATTTCAGCCCTTCCTGCAATGGAATTTGGGCTCTATGCCATGAGACTAGGAGCTGGTCGTGCAGTCAAGTCTGATGACTTGGACTATGAAACAGGGATTGTTTTTGAAAAGAAAGTTGGAGACTCCGTTCAAAAAGGAGAAATTGTTGCAAAAGTTTATACAAATGGAAAAATTTCTTCTGAACTAGTTACAGAATTTCAAAAATATGTTAAAATAAATGATGGAGTGCAAAGTTTACGAGAAATTATAGAAATTATCTCATAAAACCAGGGAGAATCCGAATATGAAGTTAAATAAATATATTGATCATACGCTTTTAAAGCAAGATGCAAGTCAAGAACAAATTGATCGTTTGCTATCTGAAGCGCGTGAGTATGACTTTGCCAGCGTTTGTGTCAATCCCACATGGGTTAAACATGCGAAAACAGGGCTTGAAGGCTCAGATGTAAAAGTTTGTACAGTAGTAGGTTTTCCTTTGGGAGCAACAACTTCAGCTGTGAAAGCTTTTGAAACAAAAGAAGCTGTCCAAAACGGTGCAGATGAGATTGATATGGTTATCAATGTTGGTGCCCTCAAATCAGGCAATCTGGATTTGGTTGAATCGGACATCCGTGCTGTCGTAGAAGCAAGTGGTGACAAGTTGGTGAAAGTCATTATCGAAGCTTGCTTGTTGACAGACGATGAAAAGGTTGTGGCCTGCCAATTATCCCAGAAAGCGGGAGCTGACTTTGTCAAAACATCAACTGGATTTTCAACTGGTGGTGCCACTATTGAGGACGTTCAGTTGATGCGTGAAACAGTCGGGCCAGATATGGGAGTTAAGGCAGCTGGTGGAGCTCGTTCATATGCAGATGCTGTCGCTTTTGTGGAAGCAGGCGCTACCCGTCTCGGAACATCTGCTGGTGTAACAATCTTAAAAGGAGAATTGGCAGATGGCGACTACTGAGTTAATTGAACTAGCAATTGAAACCAGCAAACAAGCCTATGTCCCCTATTCTCACTTTCCCATCGGAGCTGTTTTAGTAGCCAAGGATGGTAGTATTTATACGGGTGTGAACATCGAGAATGCTAGTTATCCCTTGACTAATTGTGGAGAACGTACTGCTATTTTTAAAGCAGTTTCAGAGGGGCAACGGGAGTTTTCAGAGTTGATTGTCTACGGACAAACTGAAAAACCCATCTCGCCATGTGGTGCTTGCCGCCAGGTCATGGTTGAATTTTTTGAACAAGATCTAAAAGTGACTTTAGTCGCTAAAGATAAATCGACGGTCGAGATGACGGTCGGGGAGTTACTTCCATACTCATTTACAGACTTAAATTAGTCTGGGCCACTCTTGTAGTGGCTGTGGTCTGTGTGACCAAACAATCCATACTTGCAACATCGTTGCACATCTTATTTAGGAGGTTCAGTAATGAACAAGAAACAATGGCTAGGCCTTGGTCTAGTTGCAGTAGCAGCAGTTGGACTTGCTGCATGTGGTAACCGCTCTTCTCGTAACGCAGCTTCATCTTCATCAGAAATGAAGACCAAAGCAGCAATCGTAACAGATACTGGTGGTGTTGATGATAAATCATTTAACCAATCAGCTTGGGAAGGTTTGCAAGACTGGGGTAAAGAACACAATCTTTCTAAAGATAAAGGTTACACTTACTTCCAATCAACAAGCGAAGCAGACTATGCTAACAACTTGCAACAAGCGGCTGGAAGTTACAACCTGATCTTCGGTGTTGGTTTTGCCCTTCACAATGCAGTTGAGGAAGCAGCAAAAGACCACTCTGACTTGAACTATGTCTTGATTGATGATGTGATTGAAGGTCAAAATAATGTTGCGAGCGTAAGATTTGCGGATAACGAAGCAGCTTACCTTGCTGGTGTTGCAGCAGCAAAAACTACGAAAACAAAACAAGTTGGTTTTGTAGGTGGTATCGAATCTGAAGTTATTTCACGTTTTGCAGCTGGATTCAAAGCTGGTGTTGAATCAGTAGACCCATCTATCAAAGTTCAAGTTGACTATGCTGGTTCATTTGGTGATGCTGCCAAAGGTAAAACAATTGCAGCAGCTCAATACGCTGCCGGTGCAGACGTTGTCTACCAAGCAGCTGGTGGTACTGGTGCTGGTGTCTTTGCTGAAGCAAAATCATTGAACGAAAACAAAAATGAAAACGAAAAAGTTTGGGTTATCGGTGTAGACCGTGACCAAGCAGCAGAAGGTAAATACACTTCTAAAGATGGTAAAGAATCTAACTTCGTTCTTGTATCTACATTGAAACAAGTTGGTACAACTGTAAAAGATATTGCCAACAAAACAGAAAAAGGTGAATTCCCTGGTGGACAAGTGATTGTCTACTCATTGAAAGATAAAGGGGTTGAGCTAGCAGTAACAAACCTTTCAGAAGAAGGTAAAAAAGCTGTTGAAGATGCAAAAGCTAAGATCCTTGACGGAAGCGTAAAAGTTCCTGAAAAATAATGGATAAAAGTCATTTCTTAGGAAGCGGCCATTGGTCGCTTCTTTAAGAATTGAGGCAATTTTTGTCTCAATAGAGCTTGTTAATGTGATTAGCAGGTTTTATTGAAATAAAATAAACCTCTGAAAGGAAGAGCATATGGCACACGAAAATGTCATTGAGATGCGGGATATTACCAAGGTGTTTGGTGAATTTGTAGCAAACGACAAAATCAACTTGCAACTGCGAAAAGGTGAAATCCATGCACTTTTAGGAGAAAATGGAGCGGGTAAATCCACTCTGATGAATATGCTGGCAGGACTTCTTGAGCCAACGAGTGGTGAAATTGTAGTGAATGGTCAGGTTGTAAAACTAGACTCACCATCTAAAGCCGCTGGTCTTGGAATTGGGATGGTTCACCAACATTTTATGTTGGTTGAGGCTTTTACAGTAGCTGAGAATATCATTTTAGGAAGTGAAGTCACTAAAAATGGTGTTCTAGATATAGCTGGTGCTACTAAAGAAATCAAGGCTCTTTCTGAACGTTATGGTTTGGCAGTAGATCCTGCTGCTAAGGTAGCGGATATTTCCGTTGGTGCCCAACAACGTGTAGAAATCTTGAAAACACTCTATCGTGGTGCTGATATCCTTATCTTTGATGAACCTACAGCCGTATTGACTCCTTCAGAGATTGATGAGTTGATGGCAATTATGAAAAACCTTGTCAAAGAAGGAAAGTCTATCATTTTGATTACCCATAAACTGGATGAGATTCGTGCAGTATCGAATCGAGTGACGGTTATCCGTCGCGGGAAATCAATCCAGACGGTTGAAATTGCAGGGGCAACCAATGCGGACTTGGCAGAAATGATGGTTGGACGCTCAGTCTCCTTTAAAACGGAAAAACAAGCACCGCAACCAAAAGAAGTAGTCTTGTCTATCAAAGACTTGGTTGTCAATGAAAACCGCGGTGTACCAGCAGTAAAAAATCTATCCTTGGATGTTCGTGCTGGTGAAATTGTTGGTATTGCAGGTATTGATGGCAATGGTCAATCTGAACTCATTCAAGCCATTACAGGCCTTCGTAAAGTTGAGTCAGGTAGCGTTGAATTAAAAGGCAAATCAATCGTGGGGATGCATCCTCGACAAATTACAGAACTAAGCGTGGGGCACGTTCCTGAGGACCGTCACCGGGATGGCTTGATTTTGGAGATGATGATTTCAGAAAATATCGCTCTTCAAACCTACTACAAAGAACCACTCAGCAAGAATGGTATCTTGAACTATGCGAATATCACTTCACATGCTAAGAAATTGATGGAAGAGTTTGATGTTCGTGCTGCCAGCGAATTTGTTCCTGCAGCTGCACTCTCAGGAGGAAATCAACAAAAAGCAATTATCGCTCGTGAAATTGATCGAGATCCTGATCTCCTTATCGTCAGCCAGCCAACTCGTGGTTTGGATGTCGGTGCCATTGAATATATCCACAAACGTTTGATTGAAGAACGTGATAACGGGAAGGCTGTCCTTGTTGTCAGCTTTGAATTGGATGAGATTTTAAATGTCTCAGACCGAATTGCTGTTATTCACGATGGTAAGATTCAAGGTATTGTATCGCCAGAAACAACTAACAAACAAGAACTTGGTGTCTTGATGGCAGGTGGAAACTTGGGAAAGGAGAAGAGTGATGTCTAAAAAATTACAACAAATTTCGGTTCCCTTGATTTCCGTATTCTTAGGAATCTTGCTTGGAGCCATTGTCATGTGGATCTTCGGCTATGATGCTATCTGGGGTTATGAGGAGTTGTTCTATACAGCTTTTGGTAGCCTCCGTGGAATTGGAGAAATTTTCCGTGCCATGGGTCCTCTTGTCTTGATAGGTCTAGGTTTCGCAGTTGCCAGTCGAGCAGGTTTCTTTAACGTCGGACTTCCTGGTCAGGCTTTGGCAGGCTGGATTCTCAGTGGTTGGTTTGCCTTGTCAAATCCAGATATGCCTCGTCTCGTTTTGATTCCATTAACAGTGATCATTGCTTTGATTGCAGGTGGAATTGTTGGTGCGATTCCAGGTATCCTCAGAGCTTATCTCGGTACGTCAGAGGTTATCGTGACCATCATGATGAACTACATTGTATTGTATGTGGGAAATGCCTTTATTCATGCCTTTCCGAAAGATATTATGCAAAGTACAGACTCAACGATTCGTGTTAGTGCCAATGCTACTTACCAGACACCATGGTTATCAGAGTTGACTGGAAATTCCCGTATGAATATCGGAATCTTCTTTGCAATCATTGCTGTAGCTGTGATTTGGTTCTTGCTCAAGAAAACGACTCTCGGTTTTGAAATTCGTGCAGTTGGTCTTAATCCCCATGCTTCAGAGTACGCTGGTATTTCAGCAAAACGTACAATCATTCTATCAATGATTATCTCTGGTGCCTTGGCTGGTCTTGGTGGAGCTGTCGAAGGTCTTGGAACCTTCCAAAACGTTTACGTTCAGGGATCATCATTGGCTATCGGATTTAACGGGATGGCAGTTAGTTTGCTTGCTGGAAATTCACCAATTGGAATTCTCTTTGCAGCTTTCTTATTTGGAGTTTTGCAAGTAGGAGCACCGGGTATGAACGCAGCGCAAGTTCCGTCTGAGCTTGTTAGCATTGTAACAGCGTCTATTATCTTCTTTGTCAGCGTTCACTACATTATCGAACGCTTTGTCAAACCTAAAAAACAAGTTAAAGGAGGTAAGTAAGGATGTCTATTACAACATTACTCACCCTCTTGGTCTCTTCTATGCTGATTTACTCAGCACCACTTATTTTTACGAGTATCGGGGGAGTTTTCTCTGAACGCGGTGGTGTCGTTAATGTCGGTCTTGAAGGAATTATGGTTATGGGGGCCTTTTCTGGGGTTGTCTTTAACCTTGAGTTTGCAGAACAACTTGGAGCAGCTACTCCTTGGATTTCCTTGTTAGTTGCTGGTATCGTGGGAGCTATTTTCTCCCTCATCCATGCAGTCGCTACAGTTCATTTCCGTGCGGACCATGTTGTCAGTGGTACAGTATTGAACTTGATGGCTCCTGCCCTAGCGGTTTTCTTGGTTAAAGTTCTTTATAACAAAGGACAAACGGATAACTTAAGCCAGACTTTTGGACGTTTTGATTTCCCAGTTTTGGCTGATATCCCAGTGATTGGAGATATCTTCTTCAAGTCAACCAGTCTACTAGGTTATATCGCGATTGCCTTCTCTTTCCTTGCTTGGTTTATTCTCTTTAAGACACGTTTTGGTCTTCGCCTTCGCTCTGTTGGTGAACACCCTCAGGCAGCGGATACCTTGGGGATCAATGTCTACAAGATGCGATATCTTGGAGTTATCATATCAGGTTTCCTAGGTGGAATTGGGGGAGCGATTTATGCTCAATCCATTTCAGTTAACTTCTCAGTGACAACTATTGTCGGTCCTGGATTTATCGCTCTTGCTGCGATGATCTTTGGTAAATGGAACCCAATCGGTGCTATGCTTTCTAGTCTCTTCTTTGGACTTTCACAAAGTTTGGCAGTTATCGGTTCTCAATTACCTTTCCTACAAGGAGTGCCAGCGGTTTACCTTCAAATCGCCCCTTATGTCTTGACCATCCTTGTCTTAGCAGCCTTCTTTGGAAAAGCAGTCGCGCCTAAGGCAGATGGTATCAACTACATCAAGTCAAAATAAGCATACAAAAAAACGCCAGTTTCAAACTGGCGTTTTATTTTTTTGGATTTTGATGGGTTAGGTTCAATCCCCAAGGGACAAGATTTTCAGTTTTATTTTTGATACGTGTGATATTATCCTTGTGACGAATGATAATCAAGCTAGCAAGTGCCAGGATAATCAGAATGAAGAGGGGGTCATAGCTGCTCAGGATAAATCCAAATAGTGGAAATAGGAGAACTCCGATAACGGCTGCGATAGAAGCAGTAACGCTAGACAGTGAAATCATACTACCTAGATAGAGGCTTCCAAAGAATATGATTGCTAGATAGAGACAGAAAACAGGCGCAAATCCGAAAATAACCCCAGCACTGGTTGCGACAGCCTTGCCCCCCTTAAATCCTGCAAAGATAGGGAAAGTATGTCCAATCACAGCCAAAAGTCCAAATACAAGAGGTGATACACCTTGAAGTTGGAAAAGGATTGGAAGGAGAGTGGCCAAGGTTCCTTTAAAGAAGTCAATCACAAAGGTTGCCATACCCGCTTTCTTACCTAAAATTCGGAAAGTATTGGTTGTTCCGGTGTTTCCAGAACCATGTTCACGCAGATTTGTTTGAAAGAAGATTTGTCCAATCCAAAGACCAGATGGAATCGAACCTAGCAGATAAGCTAAAATTAATAATACAAATGTCATCATAGACCTATTATACCATGAAATGGTATAGAAAGTCAGAGAATATCCTGTGAAATTGTGACAGCTGAAAGGGAAAAGCTTTGCAAAATAGCTAGAAAACCTGTAAAATAGAAAAGATGAACAAATAGGAGGTTCCTTGTGTCAAAAAAGGAAATCAATATTAATAACTACAATGATGACGCCATTCAGGTGCTAGAAGGGTTGGATGCGGTTCGTAAACGTCCAGGGATGTACATTGGATCGACCGACGGAGCAGGTCTCCATCATTTGGTCTGGGAAATAGTGGACAATGCAGTCGATGAAGCCTTGTCTGGATTTGGTGATCGCATTGATGTGACCATCAATAAAGACGGCAGTCTAACCGTTCAAGACCATGGTCGAGGGATGCCGACTGGGATGCACGCCATGGGAATTCCAACTGTTGAGGTTATCTTTACCATTCTCCACGCTGGAGGAAAATTCGGACAAGGTGGCTATAAGACATCTGGAGGTCTCCACGGGGTTGGTTCTTCTGTTGTAAATGCTCTATCTAGTTGGCTGGAGGTTGAAATCACCCGTGACGGTACAGTCTACAAGCAACGATTTGAAAATGGTGGAAAACCTGTTACAACCTTGAAGAAAATTGGTACAGCACCCAAGTCTAAGACAGGTACTAAAGTCACTTTCATGCCTGACGCGACGATTTTCTCTACGACTGACTTCAAATACAATACCATTTCAGAACGACTCAATGAGTCAGCCTTTCTTTTAAAAAATGTTACCTTGTCATTAACAGACAAACGAACAGACGAAGCAATCGAATTTCATTATGAGAACGGGGTACAAGACTTTGTTTCTTACCTCAATGAAGACAAGGAAACCTTGACGCCAGTCCTATACTTTGAAGGCGAAGACAATGGTTTCCAAGTGGAAGTTGCCCTCCAGTACAATGATGGATTTTCAGATAACATTCTATCCTTTGTCAATAACGTTCGTACTAAAGATGGTGGAACACATGAGACAGGACTCAAGTCAGCCATTACTAAGGTCATGAATGACTACGCACGTAAGACAGGGCTCCTCAAGGAAAAAGATAAAAATCTTGAAGGGTCAGATTACCGTGAAGGACTAGCAGCCGTCCTTTCTATCCTAGTTCCTGAAGAGCATCTTCAGTTTGAAGGACAGACCAAGGACAAACTAGGGAGTCCACTAGCTCGTCCAGTTGTGGATGGAATTGTGGCTGATAAGTTGACTTTCTTCCTAATGGAAAATGGTGAATTGGCTTCCAATCTCATTCGCAAGGCTATCAAGGCGCGTGATGCGCGCGAGGCGGCACGAAAAGCGCGTGATGAGAGCCGAAATGGCAAGAAAAATAAAAAAGACAAAGGCTTGCTGTCTGGAAAATTGACCCCAGCCCAGTCTAAAAATCCAGCAAAGAATGAACTCTACCTGGTCGAGGGTGATTCTGCCGGTGGTTCTGCTAAACAAGGTCGTGACCGTAAGTTTCAGGCTATCTTACCTCTTCGTGGTAAGGTGATTAATACAGCCAAGGCTAAGATGGCAGATATTCTCAAAAATGAAGAAATCAATACCATGATTTATACCATCGGAGCGGGTGTCGGAGCAGACTTCTCTATTGAAGATGCCAACTATGACAAGATTATTATCATGACCGATGCGGACACCGATGGTGCCCATATCCAAACTCTTCTTTTAACATTCTTCTACCGTTATATGCGTCCGCTAGTTGAGGCAGGACATGTCTATATCGCCCTTCCGCCTCTTTACAAGATGTCCAAAGGTAAAGGCAAGAAAGAAGAAGTGGCCTATGCTTGGACGGACGGAGAGCTAGAAGAACTCCGCAAGCAATTTGGCAAAGGCGCTACCCTCCAACGCTACAAAGGTCTTGGTGAGATGAATGCAGACCAGCTCTGGGAAACAACCATGAATCCAGAAACTCGCACTCTTATCCGTGTTACGATCGAAGACCTAGCACGCGCTGAACGCCGTGTCAATGTCCTCATGGGAGACAAGGTCGAACCACGCCGCAAGTGGATTGAGGATAATGTCAAGTTTACGTTGGAAGAAGCGACAGTGTTTTAAAAGGATTGAGAAAATATGAGTATTGAGTTAGGAATTGCATCATATATTTTTGGAAAAACCTCTGATTTTGCTTTGAGTAGTTTCTTTGAATCTATAGGTTTTAAAGATAGACAAGATATTCGGCGTCTGGAGAAATTTGTAAAAGAATTTAAAGAATATATTGTTGCTCGTCATAAAGACAATCCAGACTTTGAAAGAATAATGAATTTCTGGAGTCAAAATCATATATTTGAAAAGATTTTTTTGTCAACATTAAATCCTGATATGAATTATATGGATTTTAAAGATTCTATAGAATATGTTGATTATCTGAATAAATCTGAAATAGAGTTTTCAGATTTATTGATGGAAGAACTCTATGATGAATTATTTCAATTAATTACGGCATTATCTGAAGATAGTAAAGTTACTATTTTAGCTATCCAGAAGCCAATACTTGATATGCAAAATAAAAATCAAAAAATTATTAAAGATAAACTTGATGAAATTTTAAAAAAAATCGATGAAAAGATTTCAATAGGTAAAGAAGAAGATGAAGAAAACTTTTTTAATGAAATTTTGCAACAAACAAATAGTAGTGAGAGTTTATCGCTAAATATTATTGGTGGTTTTAGTGGTGGTTTCTGGAATAAATATGAGGTAGAAAATTTTGATAATTCAAGGCAATGTATAAGAAAGCTAATTATAGATAAAAAGTTTGAAAACATTCAATTAAATAATTGCATGGATTATTTAAAGGATTACAATGCTATATTGGCTATATTAGATACCCTAGATAGCAATGAAGAGGAATTTGATAGGATTGAAGAGATGGCAATTAATGCAAAACGTCATATTAAAAACTTTGATAAAACCTTAGAAAAGATCCACAGATGTTTGCAACTATATTCTAATAGTGATATTCAGAATGCAGGAGTTATTGAAAGTACAACGGATTTTAAAAATTTGCTTGAACGAATGCTAAATAGAGGTTCGTCAAGAACAGTAGGAAAAAAATATCAATTTTTTATAAATCGTAAAGATATATACTTTAATGTCTATTTGTCGAAGGAGGAGATTGATTATGTTAATAAACAAGATGAAAAATTGTTATTTTTCGCTAAATGCGGTGGAGATTATTTTGATATAGAGTCATTTAATAAACATACTAAAATTAGCATCATTGCAGAAATGCTATTGGAATTAGTAGATAAAAAAAAATTATCTGATAAATATTATAAAATTGGTAATTATTTAATAGGTGAAGGCTAAATGGAAAAATCTATATTTAATTTAGTAATTGAATATAGAGTGTTATTCTATTTCTAAAAGATATCCTAAATATATTACTAATTTAATTAATAATTTGTGTTCTATTATTTCATAGTATCTAGTATTTGTAATCTTGGTAATAGACAAACCTCATTCTTAAGTATCTTAATTAAGGTTTTTATCATGAAAACAGAATCCATAATATTAAATTTGCTCTTACAAGTTGCAAAAACTCTAAAAGTCGAGGCTATCGCTATGTCTGGTTCACGGACAAATCCAAAATCTCCAAAAGATGAGTTTCAAGATTATGATGTTGTTTATGTTGTGGAGGATTTGGATGATCTGTTAGCTGACCTGACTTGGTTGGAAAGGTTTGGCAAGCGCATGATTGAGCAGCATAACGTACTTGACCATCGCCACCTCTATCTCATGCTCTTTGAAGATGGAAATCGGATTGATTTGACCCTCTGTCCTACGGAGTATATTCAAGAGTGGGTGGATAGTGAAGCGGGGTTCACCATTTTAGAAGATAAGAAGGGTTTATTTGAACCCTACTTTCCAAGTCCTCAACGTTTTTGGACAAGCCTAGCTAGTGCGATTGATTTTGAAAAAGCCTGCAATGAATTTTGGTGGGTGTCAGCTTACGTGGTCAAGGGAATCTGTCGCAAGCAACTACTCTATGCCACTGACCATCTCTACGGGATTTGTCAGCAAGAACTCTTGAAGGTCTTGGCTTGGCAGGTAGTAAGCGATAGGGGAACAGTCGATATTGGCAAAAACTACAAGTATCTTTTCCAGTATTTACCCGCGGAGAAGGAGAAGGAATTCTCAAATCTGCTTGATTTTTCAAGTGTAGAGAAACTTACTCAGTCATTGTTTGCTACGATGCAACTTTTCCACAGAGAAGCTCAAATCCTTGCCCAAAAGATGGGATTTGACTACGATAAAGAAGTAGCTGAGAAGATGATTCAGTATGCTGAGGAGAGACTTTCAAATCACTAACTAAATAAAGTATATAATTTAAAAGATTAAACTACAGAAAAGATAGTTTAGTTATATATAGTAACTGAACACGGGACTAATTTCTGTAAATTATCCCTTATTCTATAAAAACCACTCTACATTCTTTGAAAGGAGTTGAACACGCCCTAAATGCTGTGTGAAAAAGATAAATTCCCTTGTGAGCATCGCTCACTGCAATAATTTCCTATTTTCACTTTGCATTTTACGGGCTTTGTATCCTATATGAGTAACATTCAAAACATGTCCCTTGAGGACATCATGGGAGAGCGCTTTGGTCGCTACTCCAAGTACATCATTCAAGACCGGGCTTTGCCAGATATTCGTGATGGATTGAAGCCGGTTCAGCGTCGTATTCTTTATTCTATGAATAAGGATGGCAATACCTTTGACAAGAGTTACCGCAAATCGGCTAAGTCTGTCGGTAACATCATGGGGAATTTCCACCCACACGGTGACAGTTCTATCTATGATGCCATGGTTCGTATGTCACAGGACTGGAAAAATCGTGAGATTCTAGTTGAAATGCACGGTAATAACGGTTCTATGGACGGAGATCCGCCTGCGGCTATGCGTTATACCGAGGCTCGTTTGTCTGAGATTGCTGGTTATCTTCTTCAAGATATCGAAAAGAAGACAGTTCCCTTTGCTTGGAACTTTGACGATACCGAGAAAGAACCGACGGTTTTGCCAGCAGCATTTCCAAACCTCTTGGTCAATGGATCTACTGGGATTTCGGCTGGTTATGCCACAGATATTCCACCGCATAATTTAGCTGAGGTTATTGATGCGACGGTTTACATGATTGACCACCCAACAGCCAAGGTGGACAAACTCATGGAATTCTTGCCTGGGCCAGACTTCCCTACAGGAGCTATCATCCAAGGGCGTGACGAAATAAAGAAGGCTTATGAAACTGGGAAGGGGCGCGTGGTTGTTCGTTCTAAGACGGAGATTGAAAAGCTAAAAGGCGGTAAGGAGCAAATCGTTATCACTGAGATTCCTTATGAAATCAATAAGGCTAATCTCGTCAAGAAAATCGATGATGTTCGTGTCAATAACAAAGTAGCGGGGATTGCTGAGGTTCGTGATGAGTCTGACCGTGACGGTCTTCGCATTGCTATCGAACTCAAGAAAGACGCGAATACCGAGCTTGTTCTCAACTATCTTTTCAAATACACCGACTTACAAATCAATTACAACTTTAACATGGTAGCGATTGATAATTTCACTCCTCGTCAAGTTGGAATTGTCCCAATCCTGTCTAGCTATATCGCCCACCGTCGTGAAGTGATTCTGGCGCGTTCACGCTTTGACAAGGAAAAGGCTGAGAAACGTCTTCACATCGTTGAAGGTTTAATTCGCGTGATTTCGATTTTGGATGAAGTCATTGCCCTTATCCGTGCTTCTGAGAATAAGGCTGACGCCAAGGAAAACCTCAAGGTCAGCTATGAGTTTACAGAAGAGCAGGCTGAAGCTATCGTGACCTTGCAACTTTACCGTTTGACCAATACAGACGTGGTTGTCTTGCAGGAAGAAGAAGCAGAATTGCGTGAAAAGATTGCCATGCTTGCTGCTATCATCGGTGATGAACGGACTATGTATAATCTCATGAAGAAAGAGCTTCGTGAGGTCAAGAAGAAATTTGCGACTCCACGTTTGAGTACTTTAGAAGATACTGCAAAAGTAATTGAGATTGATACAGCCAGCCTCATCGCAGAAGAAGATACCTATGTCAGCGTGACTAAGGCAGGCTATATCAAGCGTACTAGCCCACGTTCCTTTGCGGCATCCACTCTGGAAGAAATTGGCAAGCGTGATGATGATCGTTTGATCTTTGTGCAAACTGCCAAGACAACTCAGCACCTCTTGATGTTCACAACTCTTGGGAATGTCATCTATCGACCAATCCATGAATTGGCAGACATTCGCTGGAAGGACATCGGAGAGCACTTGAGCCAAACGATTACAAACTTTGAAACTAACGAAGAAATCCTCTATGCAGAAGTAGTGGATCAGTTTGATGATGCGACAACTTATTTTGCAGCGACTCGACTTGGTCAAATCAAACGCGTAGAACGCAAAGAGTTCTCTCCATGGCGGACCTACAAGTCTAAATCTGTCAAGTACGCTAAACTTAAAGACGAGACAGACCAGATTGTAGCAGTGGCTCCAATTAAACTAGATGATGTTCTTTTGATTAGTCAAAAGGGTTATGCCCTTCGTTTCAATATCGAAGAGGTTCCGGTTGTTGGTGCCAAGGCTGCAGGTGTCAAGGCTATGAACCTGAAAGCAGATGATGTGCTTCGGGCAACCTTTATCTGTAACACCTCATCCTTCTACCTCTTGACTCAGCGTGGAAGTTTGAAACGTGTTTCTATTGAGGAAATTCCAGCGACCGGCCGTGCTAAACGAGGTCTACAAGTCTTGCGTGAATTGAAAAACAAACCACATCGTGTTTTTTTAGCAGGAGCAGTTGCAGAGCAAGGTTTCGTTGGAGACCTTTTTAGTACAGAAGTAGAAGAAAACGACCAAACGCTCCTTGTCCAATCGAACAAGGGAACAATCTATGAGAGTCGATTGCAAGATCTCAACTTGTCAGAACGTACTAGCAACGGAAGCTTTATCTCAGATACGATTTCAGATGAGGAAGTTTTCGATGCTTACCTCAAAGAAGTCTATAAAGAAGGTAAAGACAATCCATAAAAAGAATCGGTCCAAGTGACTGATTTCTTTTTTTCGAGAAAATTTTCAGAAAATTACAAATAATACTTGAAATTTTACTAGAAAAGTGTAGAATAGAACACATAGTTTGAATAGTATAAAGGAGAAACACATGACAGTTGCAATTGATTGGGAAAACCTTGGATTTGCTTATATGAAATTACCTTACCGTTATATCGCTCACTACAAAAATGGTCAATGGAATCAAGGAGAATTGACAGAGGATGCAACCTTGCATATTTCAGAGTCTTCTCCAAGTCTCCACTATGGACAGCAAGCATTTGAGGGATTGAAAGCCTATCGTACCAAGGACGGCAGTGTTCAACTGTTCCGTCCTGACGAAAATGCTAAGCGTTTGCAACGTACTTGTGACCGTCTTTTGATGCCACAAGTTCCAACAGAAATGTTTGTAGAAGCTTGTAAAGCAGTTGTGCATGCAAATGAAGAATACGTCCCACCATATGGAACAGGTGGAACCCTTTATCTTCGTCCGCTGTTGATTGGTGTTGGGGATATTATTGGGGTTAAACCTGCAGAAGAGTATATTTTCACCATCTTTGCTATGCCAGTTGGTAACTATTTTAAAGGTGGTTTAGTCCCAACCAACTTCTTGATTCAGGATGAATACGACCGGGCAGCCCCAAATGGTACAGGTGCGGCCAAGGTAGGTGGGAACTATGCTGCTAGTCTCCTTCCAGGTAAAATGG
>CAUSPE010000017.1:0-34688 GCA_963533485.1 uncultured Streptococcus sp. | reverse complement strand
AAAATCCAGTGTCCGCAAGGACGTGCCGGTTCGACCCCGGCCGCCGGTATAGTATTAAAGACAAGGTTTTCGGACCTTGTTTTTTGATTTAGTGAAGATTTTGATATTTTTCTTTAAGTACAGATAACTGATGGATCATCTTTTTCTTCTTACTCTAATCATTTTTAGAGTATTTTTGGTATAATATTACTTATTCACAATTTATTTTGATTATGAAAGAGTTTGGTGATTAATGTCTCGGTCTGTTGAATTATTAAAGAAACGTTACTTAAAGAATATAAAAGAGAACCCAGATTTATTTATTGGGATTGAGTTAGAATATCCTATTGTAAATTTAGAGGGTAAAGCTACAGAGGGTGAAGTTGTTAAGGATCTCTTTCGGTATTTACCTTCAATATTGGGTTTTACTATCGAAAAAGTGGATGATTTTGGGAATCCAATTCAGTTGCTTGATCCAGTCAGACAAGATACGATCTTATTTGAGGTTGCTTATACGACAATTGAGTTTGCATTCGGAAAGGCCGAATCTATCCAAGAGGTGGAAGAACGCTTTAACTTCTATATGGCTACGATTCAGAATAAGTTGGGTGAAGCTAATCATGCTATTGTTGGCTGTGGCATTCATCCCAACTGGGATAAAAATGAGAATTGTCCAGTAGCTTATCCCCGCTATCAGATGTTGATGGATTATTTGAATTTGAGTAGAAATGTTACTAAATCAGATTTACATCATTTTCCTGAATATGGCGCCTTTATCTGTGGGAGTCAGGTTCAGCTGGACGTTTCAAAATCTAGCTTTCTGCGTGTTATCAACGCTTTTACTCAAATTGAAGCAGCTAAAGCCTATTTGTTTGCAAACTCTGAGTTTTCAGGGGCAGATTGGGATACCAAAATTTCGAGAGATATTTTTTGGGAAGAATCCATGCATGGTATCTATCCAGAGAATGTAGGTGTCAATGCTAGACTATTTAAAGATGAGGATGATTTTTTTGACTATCTAGATCGTTCTGTGATTTTTACTGCGGAGCGTGATGGGCAGACCTATTATTTTTATCCGATTCAGGCTAGGGACTATTTGACTACACCTGAAATCCAGGCATTTAGCCTTAATGGGGATGAGGTTCTTATTTACCCTCAGGAGAAGGATTTTGAAACCCATCGTAGTTACCAGTATCAAGACTTAACGACTCGAGGAACAGTTGAGTTTCGTAGTGTTTGTACGCAAGCTCTAGATAGAACTTTTGCTTCTGCAGCCTTTCACTTGGGCTTGTTGGTTCATTTAGATAAGGTTGAAACTTACTTGCAAACTGCTCCATTTTTTACCACAGCTGGTCGTGATTATAAGTTTTTAAGACGACAATTTTCTAAAAAACAACTCACAGATGAAGAAGAAGCTGCGGTTCTCGAGTTTTCTAAAGACTTACTCACCCTAGCTGAGGAAGGACTGGAGAAAAGAGATAAGCAAGAAATGGTTTATTTAGAGCCTTTGAAGAAAGAATTGGGATTATAATTTCTCTTATAAAGGGAGAATTTTCTGAAAAATCGTGATATAATGGAAAGGACTATAGATAAAGGATAGAGATTCATGACATTAGTTTATCAATCAACGCGTGATGCCAATAATACAGTAACTGCCAGCCAAGCTATTTTGCAAGGATTGGCGACGGATGGTGGTCTGTTTACACCGCTTGCTTATCCAAAGGTAGATTTGGACTTTGAAAAATTGCAAGATGCTTCTTACCAAGAAGTGGCTAAATTAGTTTTATCAGCATTTTTAGATGACTTTACGGCTGAGGAGTTGGACTACTGTATCAACAATGCCTACGATAGCAAGTTTGATACTCCAGCTATTGCACCATTGGTGAAACTGGATGGGCAATATAATTTGGAATTGTTCCATGGTTCAACGATTGCCTTTAAAGATATGGCCTTGTCTATCTTGCCATACTTTATGACGACAGCCGCTAAAAAGCATGGTTTGGAGAACAAAATCGTCATTTTAACAGCGACATCTGGTGATACTGGAAAAGCTGCGATGGCAGGGTTTGCGGATGTGCCTGGAACTGAGATTATCGTTTTTTATCCGAAAGATGGTGTTAGCAAGGTACAAGAGTTGCAAATGACTACTCAGACTGGCGACAATACTCATGTTATCGCTATTGATGGAAACTTTGATGATGCGCAAACAAACGTGAAGCACATGTTCAACGATGTGGAACTTCGTGAAAAGTTGGCTGCCAATAAACTGCAATTTTCATCAGCTAACTCTATGAATATTGGTCGTTTAGTACCACAGATTGTTTATTATGTCTATGCTTACGCTCAATTGGTTAAGACTAGTGAGATTGTGGCTGGTGAAAAGGTCAATTTTACAGTACCAACAGGAAACTTTGGAAATATCTTGGCTGCCTTTTATGCCAAGCAAATTGGTCTGCCAGTTGGCAAATTAATCTGTGCTTCAAATGACAATAATGTTTTAACTGACTTCTTTAAAACACGTGTTTACGATAAGAAACGTGAGTTTAAAGTAACAACTAGTCCATCTATGGATATCTTGGTATCTTCAAACTTGGAGCGTTTGATTTTCCATCTTTTGGGGAATGATGCGGTTAAGACAGCTGAACTCATGAATGCCTTAAGTACACAAGGACAATATGAATTGACAGACTTTGATGCAGCGATTCTGGATCTCTTTGCAGCAGAGTATGCGACGGAGGAAGAAACGGCAGCAGAAATTAAACGTGTTTATCAAACAGATGCCTACATCGAGGACCCACACACGGCGGTTGCTTCAGCAGTTTATAGAAAATACAAAGCGGCTACTGGGGATGCGGCTAAGACAGTGATTGCTTCAACAGCTAGTCCATACAAGTTCCCAGTGGTTGCCGTAGAAGCGGTAACAGGAAAAGCAGGCTTGAATGACTTTGAAGCCTTGGCTCAATTACATGACATTTCAGGAGTGGCAGTGCCACCAGCGGTTGATGGCCTTGAAACAGCTCCAGTTCGTCATAAAACAACAGTGGCAGCTGCTGACATGCAAGCAGCGGTTGAGGCTTATCTAGGACTTTAAGACAGAGGGAGTAAACTCGGTTGGGAAACCAACTGAGTTTCTTTTCATCAGGAGGAGAGATTGTTTAAGAAAAATAAAGACATTCTTAATATTGCATTGCCAGCTATGGGTGAAAACTTTTTGCAGATGCTCATGGGAATGGTGGACAGTTATTTGGTCGCTCACTTGGGCTTAATCGCCATTTCAGGTGTTTCAGTGGCTGGCAATATTATCACGATTTACCAGGCGATTTTTATCGCTCTGGGAGCTGCTATTTCCAGCGTTATTTCAAAAAGTTTGGGGCAGAAAGATCAGTTCAAGTTGGCTTATCACGTGACAGAGGCTCTCAAGATAACCCTATTGCTGAGTGCACTTTTAGGCGCCTTATCGCTCTTTGCTGGGCAAGAGATGATAGGGCTCTTGGGAACTGAGCAGGATGTGGCCGAGAGTGGTGGACTCTACCTATCTTTGGTAGGCGGATCGATTGTTCTCTTGGGCTTGATGACCAGTCTAGGTGCCTTGATTCGTGCAACGCATAATCCGCGTCTACCTCTCTATGTAAGTCTGTTATCCAATGCCTTGAATATTCTTTTTTCAAGTCTAGCTATTTTTGTCCTTGATATGGGGATAGCTGGTGTTGCTTGGGGGACTATCTTGTCTCGCTTAGTCGGTCTTGTGATTTTGTGGTCGCAATTAAAGCTTCCTTTTGAGAAACCGACTTTTGGACTCGATAAAGACTTACTGACCTTGGCATTGCCAGCAGCAGGAGAACGTCTCATGATGCGGGCTGGAGATGTAGTGATTATTGCCTTGGTTGTTTCTTTTGGGACGGAGGCAGTAGCGGGGAATGCAGTTGGAGAAGTCTTGACCCAGTTTAACTATATGCCTGCCTTTGGCGTCGCTACGGCAACGGTCATGCAGGTGGCTCGAGCAGTTGGAGAGGATAACTGGGAAAGAGTAGATGATTTGAGCAAGCAAACCTTTTGGCTTTCTCTGCTTCTCATGTTGCCCTTAACTCTCAGTATCTATGCCTTGGGGACACCATTGACTCATCTCTATACGACGGACCCTATAGCAGTTGAAGCGAGCGTTTTGGTGGCACTGTTCTCTCTACTAGGAACTCCCATGGCGACAGGGACAGTTATATATACGGCAGTGTGGCAGGGATTGGGAAATGCTCGCCTCCCCTTTTATGCGACAAGTATTGGGATGTGGTGTATCCGTATAGGGACAGCCTATCTTATGGGTATTGTTCTTGGTTGGGGCTTGCCTGGTATTTGGGCAGGGACTCTCTTGGATAATGGTTTCCGTTGGTTATTTCTACGTTACCGTTACCAGCGTTATATGAGCTTGAAAGGATAGGAAATGCAAAAAACAGCTTTTATTTGGGATTTAGACGGGACTTTATTGGACTCTTACGAAGCGATTTTGTCAGGGATTGAGGAGACCTTTGCTCAATTTTCTATTCCTTATGATAAGGAAAAAGTGAGAGAGTTTATCCTCAGGTACTCTGTGCAGGATTTGCTGGAGCAAGTAGCAGAAGAGAGAAATCTGGATGCGGAAGTACTCAATCAGGTGCGTGCCCAGAGTCTGGCTGAGAAGAATACTCAGGTAGTTTTGATGCCAGGTGTGCGTGAAGTGCTAGCTTGGGCAGACCAAGCAGGGATTCAGCAGTTTGTCTATACTCATAAGGGGGACAATGCTTTTGCCATTCTCAGAGACTTGGGGTTGGAATCCTATTTCAAAGAGATTTTAACCAGTCAGAGTGGCTTTGCGCGCAAGCCCAGTCCAGAAGCGGCGACCTATCTGCTAGACAAGTATGAGTTGGATTCTGAGAACACCTACTATATAGGAGACCGAACTTTGGATGTGGAATTTGCCCAGAATAGTGGCCTTCAAAGCATCAACTTTTTAGAGTCAACTTATGAAGGCAATCAGAAGATTCAAGCACTGGCAGATGTTCCTCATATTTTTGAGGATTGGGGACGAGAAGATTGTGTCAGTTTTGTGACAGAAACCTAACAAACTGTTTCAAGTAATCGAGTTTGTTACAAGGAATAGACAGTTCTGTTAAATAGGCCCGAGAGGGCTTTTTTTCTGCTTTTTTTGTGTTATGATAGACAGGTACTCATTTGAAAGGAATATGAACGAATGAAGAAAAGAATTATTTTAGCCTCAACAGTAGCCTTGTCATTTGCACCTGTGTTGGCAACTCAAGCGGAAGAAATCTCATGGACAGCACGTACCGTTGAGCAAATCCAAAATGACGTGACGAAAAACGAGAACAAAAACAGCTATACAGTTCAGTATGGTGATACCCTGAGCACGATTGCAGAAGCTTTGGGAGTAGATGTGACCGTTCTTGCTAATTTGAACAAAATTACTAATATGGACTTGATTTTCCCAGATACTGTCCTCACTACAACTGTCAATGAGGAAGAAGAGGTAACGGAAGTTGAAATCCAAGCTCCTCAAGCAGATGCTAGTGAAGAAGTGACGACTGCGACAGCTGATTTGACGACAAATCAAGTGACAGTTGATGAACAAACAGTTCAAGTAGAAGACCTTTCTCAACCAATTGAGGAAGCTCCAACTGCAACAGAGACTGAAAAACCAGCAGAAGTAGCGCCAAGTTCAGAAGTTTCTGAGACAGCGACAGTTGCTGAAGAGACAACATCTACAGAAACACCTGTATCTGAAGAAACAGCTGAAACGACTCTAGCGGAAGAACCAGTAGCAGAAACAACTGAAACCACTAGTCCAGTTGAAGAAGCTCCTCAAGCAGCGACTACAGTAACCGAAGAAACGGCAACAACAACTCCAGCAGAAGCACCAGTAGCAGAAACGCCTGCTGATACAAGAGGAACAAGTGCAACAGAAGAAACAGCAGCAACAACAGCAACTTCTGACACTGCAACTTCGACTTATCAAGCAGAGCAAAACCAAACTCCTTCAAGAACTTATTCAGCTCCAGCTGCTCCTGACTATGCAGGACTTGCTGTAGCTAAGTCTGAGAATGCTGGGCTTCAACCACAAACTGCAGCCTTTAAAGAAGAAATCGCCAACTTGTTTGGCATCACATCCTTTAGTGGCTACCGTCCTGGTGACAGTGGGGACCATGGTAAAGGTTTGGCCATCGACTTTATGGTTCCAGTGAGTTCAGCACTTGGTGATCAAATCGCGGAATATGCAGTCAAAAATATGGCTAGCCGTGGCATTAACTATATCATCTGGAAACAACGTTTCTACGCTCCATATGATAGTAAATATGGACCAGCCTATACGTGGAATCCAATGCCAGACCGTGGTAGCGTAACTGAAAACCACTATGACCACGTCCACGTTTCAATGAACTAATCATTAAAAAGGAAGTTGGGAACTGATTAAGTTCCCGCTTCTTTTTTGTGTGTCATTCCTTTAGGATAAACAAGAAGATTATTCTGAAGCAAGGTGGGCCTGCTATTTTGACTCTGCTGAGTATTTTGCTTTTTAAATAAGAAACCCAGCGTCCTGAAAGACGCTGGGTTTTGTAGGTTCTTATCCATTTCGACGTTTACGGGCTAGTAGGGCTCTGTAAAAGAAGATGTGATTGTTTTGGATATAGGGAAGGATTGAGAAACTAGCAATTCCAAAAGTAATCCAATTGAGGAAGTACCAAGGAAGTAGTTGCAAGTCGAGGACAAAGCGCTGGAATTTGTAACCCTTCATCAAGAAACGGCTGGTTTTCAGGATTTGCCTTGGTTTAGCCTGTCCTAAATCCAGAGTGTCGCAGAGGAGGAATTCTACCTGCGAGTAGGCATAATGTTGCGGGATATAGAGGGCATTTCCTACAATCATCAAGATGAGACTCGCGAAAAAGTAGAGGCCAAAGGTCATAAGGAACTGCTCTGTTTCAACGGATGAGAGGTCTAATTTTGGAAATTCAGGATGTAGGGCGACAAATCTCCGAGCTAAGAGATTGCTATAAAAGAGAAAATAAACGCCTACTAAGTTTGGAATGCTCCATAAAAAGAGGTAGAAACGTTTGAGGAGCAGAGTTAGGAAGGTTTGCGAGAAGCGCTCTTCAGCAAAGAGGGCCAGGCTAGATTTTACTGAGAGTTCCGTATCAGGATCCTTGAGGAGTCTGAGTGTCGCAAAGGCAGCACCTGCTAGAAAAATCGCGCTCATAAAAGAAACCACTAGCGGGAAGAGATAGGCTTGGAGCACTTGTGCCAGCATGCTGAAAAAGGATTGCTCTAAAACACTTTCTTGGAGACGAGCCAAGGGGTTGAGAAAGCCTGACAAGATGACCAGCATACTAGGAAGGAGATAGACCAGAAAGAGGCGAGGATTTTCAGCCTGAAATTGCCTCGTCTGCAGACGAATGGTTTTTAAATCAATTTTTGGGTATTTCATTCTTTCATTATACCATAGTTCGTGACAGTTCCTGGTTTTTTTGATAAAATCATACAGTATGCCTTTGGGCACAAAGTATGAACTGGGACTGTCTTTCCCAGCTTCGGAGGTAGAAAATGTCAGATTCACCAATCAAATACCGTTTAATTAAGAAAGAGAAACACACGGGAGCTCGTCTGGGAGAAATCATCACTCCCCACGGTACCTTCCCAACACCTATGTTTATGCCAGTTGGGACACAAGCCACTGTCAAAACTCAGTCGCCTGAAGAATTGAAGGAGATGGGGTCGGGAATTATCCTGTCAAACACTTATCATCTCTGGCTTCGCCCTGGAGATGAACTCATTGCTCGCGCAGGTGGTCTCCACAAGTTTATGAATTGGGATCAGCCCATTTTGACCGATAGTGGTGGTTTTCAGGTTTATTCTCTGGCTGATAGCCGAAATATCACAGAAGAAGGAGTAACCTTTAAAAATCATCTCAATGGTTCCAAGATGTTCCTATCACCAGAAAAAGCCATTTCTATTCAGAATAATCTAGGCTCAGACATCATGATGTCCTTTGACGAATGTCCTCAATTTTACCAACCCTATGATTATGTTAAGAAATCAATCGAACGTACCAGCCGTTGGGCTGAGCGTGGTTTGAAGGCTCATCGTCGTCCGCATGACCAAGGTTTGTTTGGAATTGTACAGGGAGCAGGCTTTGAAGATCTTCGCCGTCAGTCAGCTCATGACCTTGTCAGCATGGATTTCCCAGGCTACTCTATCGGTGGTTTGGCAGTGGGAGAAACGCACGAAGAAATGAATGCAGTCTTGGACTTCACAACTCAACTGCTACCTGAAAACAAACCTCGCTATTTGATGGGTGTTGGAGCGCCAGATAGCTTGATTGATGGGGTTATTCGTGGTGTGGATATGTTTGACTGTGTCTTACCGACTCGTATCGCTCGTAACGGAACTTGTATGACCAGTCAAGGTCGTTTGGTTGTCAAAAATGCCCAATTCGCTGAGGACTTTACGCCACTGGATCCTGAGTGTGATTGCTATACATGTAAAAACTACACACGCGCTTATCTTCGTCACCTGCTCAAGGCTGATGAAACCTTTGGTATCCGCTTGACTAGTTACCACAATCTCTACTTCTTACTCAACCTGATGAAGCAGGTCCGCCAAGCCATCATGGATGACAATCTCTTGGAATTCCGTGAGTATTTTGTAGAAAAATATGGCTACAACAAGTCAGGGCGCAATTTCTAAAGTGTAAAATTAGAATGCCAAAATCCTAAGTTTTCTCTTAGGATTTTTCCTATTTTTTTGATAGAATAGGGAGTATAATGGAATGGAAATTAGGCGGTGTTTTGCTTCCTAATTTAATGGAGAATAGACTCGTATGCGTATTAAATGGTTTTCCTTGATTAGGATTACAGGTTTACTTTTGGTGCTTTTGTACCACTTCTTTCAAACGATCTTTCCTGGAGGCTTCTTTGGGGTAGATGTCTTTTTCACTTTTTCAGGATTTTTGATTACCTCCCTCCTTTTAGAAGAATTTGGGAAGGCACGCCAGATTGACTTACTGGGCTTTTTTAAGAGACGGTTTTACCGCATCGTGCCACCTGTGGTGCTGATGGTTTTGGTGACCATGCCTTTTACTTTCTTGGTTCGTCAAGACTATGTTGCTGGAATTGGTGGCCAGATAGCTGGAGTTCTCGGTTTTATGACCAACTTCTACGAAATGTTAACAGGGGGTAGTTATGAATCCCAGTTCATTCCGCATCTCTTTGTTCACAACTGGAGCCTAGCTGTTGAGGTTCACTACTATATCCTTTGGGGCTTAGCGGTTTGGTTCTTATCGAAACGTTCAAAATCTAGTAGTCAATTGAGAGGGATGGTCTTTCTTCTTTCTGCAGGAGCTTTTATCATTAGCTTTTTCTCCATGTTTATTGGTAGTCTAATGGCTAGTTCCTATTCATCTGTCTACTTTTCAAGTTTAACCCATGTCTATCCCTTCTTTTTAGGAAGCATTTTGGCGACAGTTGTGGGGGTTCGTCAGACGAGCGATTTAGTCAAGCAGTTTGACCGGATGTGGGACCTTCGTCAAAATCTACTGGTATTTGCTGCGGGGCTTTTGGTATTGTTGCTTCTGACTTTCTTTGTCAAATTTACCTACCTGTTTGCGTACTTATTTGGCTTCTTGCTAGCAAGTTTAGCGGCAGTGACCATGATTTTTGCTGCGCGTGTCTTGCATGAGAAAACGCCTGAGATACAAGAACCTCGGATCATTACATTTTTAGCGGATACCAGCTACGCGGTTTATCTCTTCCACTGGCCTTTTTATATTATCTTTTCTCAGTTGATGAGTAATTTGCCTGCTGTTATTCTGACAATCATCTTTTCTTATTTCTTTGCTATCCTATCCTTCTATATCATTGAGCCGTTGATTGCTGGTAAATCCAATCCTTTAATACGGAAGATTAGTCGATTGCCTCATATTAAACCAATTAGTGGTGCTGGTGCTAGCATTCTTACCCTGATTGCCTTGATTATCATAGCTGTGGCTCCTCAAGTTGGAGCTTTTGAGACAGACTTGATGGTCAATGGTTTCAAACAAGCCCAGACTAATATAGGACAAACAAAGACTCTTGCTGAACAAGCTGAACTGAGTCGTCTAGGAATTTCTGAGGGAACAAGCCTAATAGGAGATTCGGTAGCCTTGCGTGCCAATACAGCCTTACAAGAGGCACTTCCTGAAGCAAATATCAATGCCCAGGTTAGTCGAACGACCAAGCAAGCCAACGATATTATGCTCAATAACAGTCAGAACAAGGCGCTGCTAAAAACAGTTGTTATTGCAACGGGAGTCAACAATCCTGAAGGCTATAAGAATGACTTGGACAGCATCGTGAACAATCTACCGAAAGGACACCATCTGATACTGGTGACACCTTATGAGGGAGATAAGAGTAAGGACACTTACACATCAGTGGAGCAGTATGCGACTTATGCGCGGGAATTAGCTGAAAAGAATCCTTACGTGAGCATCGCTGACTGGAATAAGGTTGCTAAGGAACACCCTGAAATCTGGGCTGGAACCGACCAAGTTCACTTTGGGAATGATAGCAACATGATTGAAGAAGGTGCTAAACTTTACGCAGAAACGATTGCAGCTGCTGTTAAGGCTGCTCAAGAACTGCCTGTGAAATCAAAATAAAATCAAAGAGTTGGAGAAATCCAGCTCTTTTAAAATATCTCTAGAAAATAGGTCTATACCATTTACAAATGAAAAAGAAAGGTTTATAATGTAATTGACATAATAAATTCTAGAATCAATCTATCAAGGAGGTTATCATTATGCCTAATTATATTAAAGCGGATCAGTTTTTCTATCCACACGGAGTTCGTCGTGGCGGCTACTTGGAACTTGTGGATGGCAAGTTTGGTAAACATGTAGAACAGATTCCTGAAGGAGCTGAGGTGATTGACTATACCGGTTATAGCATTGCCCCTGGACTTGTGGATACCCACATTCATGGATTTGGTGGTGTTGATGTCATGGATAATAACATCGAAGGAACGCTTCATACCATGAGTGAAGGGCTCCTTAGCATGGGAGTAACGAGCTTCTTGCCAACGACGTTGACTTCTTCTTATGAGCAATTGCTCGCAGTAACAGAAAATATCGGTGCTCGTTACCAGGAAGCAACTGGAGCGAAAATTCGGGGTATCTATTTTGAAGGTCCGTATTTCACAGAGAAATACAAGGGAGCCCAAAACCCTGCTTATATGAAAGACCCCCGTATGGATGAGTTTCGTGCTTGGCAAAAAGCAGCAAATGGCTTGCTTAATAAAATTGCCCTTGCGCCAGAACGTGAAGGCGTAGAAGACTTTGTTCGTACGGTTACGGGAGAAGGTGTGACCGTTGCTCTTGGTCACTCAGATGCAACATTTGACGAAGCTAAAAAGGCAGTAGATGCTGGAGCTAGTGTTTGGGTGCATGCCTACAATGGGATGCGTGGTTTAACTCACCGTGAACTCGGTATGGTTGGAGCCATGTATCAATTACCTCATACCTATGCAGAGTTGATCTGTGATGGTCACCACGTGGATCCGAAAGCCTGCGAAATCCTTATCAAACAAAAAGGAACAGAAAATATTGCCCTTATCACAGACTGTATGACAGCGGGTGGCTTGGAAGATGGCGATTACATGTTGGGAGAATTCCCAGTAGTTGTTGCTAATGGAACTGCTCGCCTCAAATCGACAGGCAATTTGGCAGGTTCTATCCTCAAACTCAAAGATGGTTTGAAGAATGTGGTTGACTGGAACATTGCCTCTCCACATGAAGCAGTCATGATGGCCAGCTTCAACCCAGCAAAATCTGTTCACATTGATGATGTCTGTGGCCAAATCCGTGAAGGCTACGACGCTGACTTTATCGTACTAGATAAAGATTTGGAATTGGTAGCAACCTACCTAGATGGTGTGAAACGTTATCAAGCCTAAGATGATAAAATAGGAGTCGGCATAGGACTCCTATTTTTATGATGGTCTTAAAATAGGTTTTAATAAGTTTCTCTGATAGGGCACTTAAGCAAAATTCTTTCCTTGTTTTGAAAAATTCGTTATAATATACGATACAAAGGAAGTAGTAAGAATGTATCGTGTTATAGAAATGTATGGGGATTTTGAACCGTGGTGGTTCATAGAAGGTTGGGAAGAAGATGTCATCATGAGTCAATCTTTTGACAAGTATTATGATGCTCTAAAATATTATAAATCATGCTGGTTTGAGCTGGAAAAGAAGAATCCTCTTTATAAGAGTCGGAGTGATTTGATGACTATCTTTTGGGATCCTGCCGACCAACGCTGGTGTGATGAGTGTGATGAGTATTTGCAACAGTACCATTCTTTGGCACTTTTGCAGGATGAGCAAGTCATCCCCGATGAAAAGCTACGTCCAGGCTACGAAAAACAAACAGGTCAAGAAAAGCATCGTTCTTGCCGCATGAAATGGAGATAAAAAGTAACTTTTTAAGTTGCTTTTTATTTTTTTCAATTTTTTGCGAATAGTTAGATAAGGAGGGCGGTATGGTACAAGAAATTGCACAGAAAATTATTGCTACTGCGAAAGCAAAGAAGGCTCAGGATATCTATTTCATTCCCAAGGAAAAGTCCTATGAGCTTCACATGCGGGTTGGAGACGCGCGGTGTCTCGTTGACTCCTATGAGTTTGATGTTTTAGCTGCTGTGATTAGTCATTTTAAGTTTGTAGCGGGTATGAATGTAGGGGAGAAGAGACGTAGTCAGCTGGGCTCTTGCGACTATCAGCATGGGGAGAAGGTGTCTTCTCTGCGTTTGTCTACCGTAGGAGATTATCGGGGACATGAGAGTTTGGTCATTCGTTTGTTGCACGACGAAGAGCAGGACCTGCATTTCTGGTTTCAGGATATGAATGAACTGGGTGAGCAGTATAGGCAACGGGGACTCTATCTCTTTGCAGGTCCAGTCGGAAGTGGCAAGACGACCTTGATGCACGAATTAGCCAAGTCACTTTTTAAGGGGCAACAGGTTATGTCCATCGAAGATCCTGTCGAAATCAAGCAGGACGACATGCTCCAGTTGCAGTTGAATGAGGCGATTGGCTTGACCTATGAAAATCTGATCAAACTGTCTCTTCGGCATCGTCCGGACCTCTTGATTATCGGTGAAATTCGTGATAGCGAGACGGCGCGTGCAGTGGTCAGAGCTAGTTTGACAGGGGCGACAGTCTTTTCAACCATTCATGCCAAGAGTATCCGAGGAGTTTATGAACGCCTTCTGGAGTTGGGTGTGACGGAGGAGGAATTAGCAGTTGTTCTGCAAGGAGTCTGCTACCAGAGATTAATCGGGGGAGGAGGAATCGTTGACTTTGCAAACAAAGACTATCAAGAACACCAGCCAACTAGCTGGAATGAACAGATTGACCAGCTTCTTAAAGATGGACATATCACAAGTCTTCAGGCTGAAACGGAAAAAATTAGCTACAGCTAAGCAGAAGAAAATCATCACCTTGTTTAACAACCTCTTCTCCAGTGGCTTTCATTTGGTGGAAATTATTTCTTTCTTGAGCAGAAGTGCCCTGCTGGAAAAGGACTATGTGGCCCAGATGCACCAAGGTTTGTCTCAGGGAAAATCTTTCTCAGAAATGATGGAAAGCTTGGGCTTTTCAAGTGCCATTGTCACTCAGTTATCCCTAGCTGAGGTTCATGGGAATCTTCACCTGAGTCTGGGAAAGATAGAAGAATATCTGGACAATCTGGCCAAGGTCAAGAAAAAGTTAATCGAAGTGGCGACTTATCCCCTGATTTTGCTGGGATTTCTCCTGCTAATCATGTTGGGGCTCAGGAATTATTTGCTCCCCCAACTGGACAGTAGCAATATCGCCACTCAAATCATCGGCAATCTGCCACAAATTTTTTTGGGGCTAGTGTTGGTTTGCTCACTGTTTCTACTTTTAGCCCTCACTTTCTATAAAAGAAGTTCCAAGATGCGGGTCTTTTCGATGTTGGCACGGATTCCTTTCCTTGGAATCTTTGTACAGACCTATCTGACGGCTTATTATGCGCGTGAATGGGGCAATATGATTTCGCAGGGAATGGAGCTGATGCAGATTTTTCAGATAATGCAGGAACAAGGTTCTCAGCTCTTTAAAGAAATCGGTCAAGATCTGGCTAAAGCCCTGCAAAATGGCCGCGAATTTTCTCAAACCATAGCGACCTATCCTTTCTTTAAAAAGGAGTTGAGTCTCATCATCGAGTATGGGGAAGTCAAGTCCAAGCTGGGGAGTGAGTTGGAAATCTATGCTGAAAAAACTTGGGAAGCCTTTTTTACCCGAGTCAACCGCACCATGAATTTGGTGCAGCCACTGGTTTTTATCTTTGTGGCCCTGATTATCGTTTTACTTTATGCGGCAATGCTCATGCCCATGTATCAAAATATGGAGGTAAATTTTTAAAATGAAAAAACTCATGATAAAACTAAAAAAAGCCAAGGCACAAGCCTTCACTCTGGTAGAAATGTTAGTCGTCTTGCTCATCATCAGTGTTCTTCTCTTGCTCTTTGTGCCCAATTTGACCAAGCAAAAGGATGCCGTAGATGATAAAGGAAAAGCTGCTGTTGTCAAGGTCGTAGAAAGCCAGGCAGAACTTTATCGTTTGGATAAAAATGATGATGCCAGCCTCAGCAAATTACAAGCGGACGGTCGCATCACAGCTGAGCAAGCTAAAGCTTATAAAGACTACCATGCAAAACAAAAAACAAGTCAAACTGTTGCAGATTAAGGCCTTTACCATGTTTGAAAGTCTCTTGGTTTTGGGACTTGTGAGTATCCTTGCCTTAGGCTTGTCCGGTTCTGTTCAGTCCAGTTTTGCAGCGGTAGAGGAGCAGATTTTCTTTATGGAGTTTGAAGAACTCTATCGGGAAACGCAAAAACGCAGTCTAGCCAGTCAGCAAAAGACCAGTCTGAACCTAGATGGGCAGATGATCAGTAACGGCAGTCAAAACTTGATTGTTCCTAAAGGGATTCAGGCACCATCAGGAAAAAGCATTATATTTGACCGAGCTGGGGGCAATTCATCCCTGGCTAAGGTTGAATTTCAGACCAGTAAAGGAGCGATTCGCTATCAATTATATCTAGGAAATGGAAAAATTAAACGTACTAAGGAAACAAAAAATTAAGGCAGTAATCTTACTAGAAGCAGTAGTAGCTTTGGCTGTGTTTGCCAGCATTGCGACCCTTCTTTTGGGACAAATCCAGAAAAATAGACAAGAAGAGGCAGAAATCTTGCCAAAGGAAGAAGTCTTGCGTGTGGCGAAGATGGCCTTGCAAACAGGTCAAAATCAAGTGAGGGTAAATGGAGTGGAAATCCAGGTATTTGCTAGTGAGAAAGGATTGGAGGTTTATCATGGTTCAGAGAAGTTGCTCGACCTTAAAGAGCAGTAAGGTAAGAGCTTTCACTCTTTTAGAATCTCTGATTGCCCTTATCGTCATTAGCGGAGGCTTGCTCCTTTTTCAAGCTATGAGTCAGCTCCTCATTTCAGAAATTCGTTACCAGCAGCAAAGCGAGCAAAAGGAGTGGCTCTTGTTTGTGGATCAACTGGAGGTAGAGTTAGAGCGTTCGCAGTTTGAAAAGGTAGAAGGCAATCGCCTCTACATGAAACAGGATGGTAAGGCTATCTCTATAGGAAAGTCTAAATCGGATGATTTTCGAAAAACGGATACCAGCGGACGGGGCTACCAACCTATGGTTTATGGGCTCAAATCAGCTCAAATTACAGAGGAAAATCAATTGGTTCGCTTTCGTTTCCAATTTCAAAAGGGCCTAGAAAGGGAGTTCATCTATCGTGTGGAAAAAGCAAAAAGTTAAGGCAGGTGTTCTTTTATATGCAGTCACCATTGCAGCCATTTTTAGCCTTTTGTTGCAGTTTTATTTGAATCGGCAAGTCGCCCATCACAAAGACTTTACCCTAAACAAAGAAAAGTTGGCAGCTTTTGCCATGGCCAAGCGAAGTAAGGATAAGGCTGAGCAAGAAAGTGGGGAACGTGTATTCAACTTAGGAAAAGTCAGGTATCACAATACGAAAACAGGTTTTGCAACAAGTGTTCGTATGAATAAGGGCAACTATGAATTTCTCTTTCCTCCGATGAAAAACCAAGAAAAGAAAACAGCTAAAAAGGAAGAGGTAGCGACTGATTCAAGCAATCAAGCAGGGAAGAAAAAATCAGAAGAAAAGCCTGAAAAGAAAGACAAATCCTAGTCAATTCAACTACTTTGTGCTAAACTAAAAACATGAAACACGATTTTAATCACAAAGCAGAAACCTTTGATTCCCCTAAAAATATCTTCCTTGCAAACTTGGTTTGTCAGGCAGTTGAAGCACAGATTGATTTTCTATCAGACAAGGCAATACTGGACTTTGGTGGTGGGACGGGTCTGTTAGCCTTGTCTCTAGCTAAGCAAGCCCAGTCGGTTACCCTTGTAGACATTTCAGAGAAAATGCTGGAGCAAGCCCATTTGAAAGCAGAGCAACAAGACATCAAGAATATCCAGTTTTTGGAGCAGGATTTACTGGCAAATCCCTTGGAGCAACAATTTGACCTGATTGTTGTCAGTCGGGTTCTTCATCACATGCCGGATCTAGATGCGACTCTTGCCGTGTTTTACCATCACCTTAGGGAGAATGGACAAGTCCTCATCGCTGATTTTGTCAAGACAGATACCAACCATCATGGTTTTGATTTAGCTGAACTGGAAACCAAGCTCGCCCAGTTTGGTTTTTCAAGCATTGACAGTCAGATTCTATACAGTGCTGAAGACTTGTTTCAAGGAAATTACGCAGAGCTCTTTTTAACTGTAGCCCAAAAATCACTCGCTGACTAAAGCAGTGATTTTTTCTCTTCAGATGGAAAAAATAGGGGAATTTTGATAAGATAGGAATATGGATTTTGAAAAAATTGAACAAGCTTATACGTATTTACTAGAGAATGTCCAAGTCATCCAAAGTGATTTGGCGACCAACTTTTATGACGCCTTGGTAGAGCAAAACAGCATCTATCTGGATGGCGAGACTGAACTAGAGCAGGTCAAGGAGAACAATCAAGCCCTTAAGCGCTTAGCGCTTCGCAAGGAAGAGTGGCTCAAGACCTACCAGTTTCTCTTGATGAAGGCAGGACAAACGGAACCTTTACAGGCCAATCACCAGTTTACACCAGATGCCATTTCTCTCCTCTTGGTACTTGTTGTAGAAGAGTTGCTTCATAAAGAGGAAATTAGCATCCTCGAAATAGGCTCTGGTATGGGGATTTTGGGGGCTACTTTCTTGACTTCTCTTGCTAAAAAAGTAGATTACTTGGGAATCGAAGTGGATGACTTGCTGATTGATTTGGCAGCCAGTATGGCAGATGTGATTGGTTTGCAGGCTGGTTTTGTCCAAGGAGATGCCGTTCGTCCGCAAATGCTTAAAGAAAGCGACGTGGTCATCAGCGACTTGCCTGTAGGCTATTACCCAGACGATGCCATCGCTTCTCGCTATCAAGTGGCTTCTAGTCAAGAGCATACCTATGCCCACCATTTGCTGATGGAACAAGGCTTCAAGTACCTTAAGTCAAATGGCTATGCTATTTTTCTAGCTCCGAGTGATTTATTGACCAGCCCTCAAAGTGACTCATTAAAAGGGTGGCTCAAAGACGAAGTGAGTCTGGCTGCTATCATCGCTCTGCCAGAGGATATTTTCTCAACTGCAAGCCAAGCTAAAAGTATTTTTGTCTTACAGAAGAAAAGAGACAAGGAAATAGAACCCTTTGTCTACCCTCTTACTAGCTTGCAAGATCCGTCAGTTTTGTTGACCTTTAAAGAAAATTTTCAAAATTGGAGCAAAGGTACTGAAATATAAAAGAGATTTTGTTATAATAGATGAAAACGCTTAAAAAGAGGTATCATCTTATGACAAAAACAATTGCAATCAATGCAGGAAGCTCAAGCTTGAAATGGCAACTTTATCAAATGCCTGAGGAAAAAGTTTTGGCTAAAGGCTTGATTGAACGTATTGGATTGAAAGATTCAATTTCAACAGTAAAATTTGACGGTCGTTCGGAGCAACAAATTCTTGATATTGAAGACCACACACAAGCCGTTAAAATTTTATTGGATGACTTGATTCGTTTTGACATTATCAAAGGGTACGATGAGATTACAGGTGTCGGACACCGCGTCGTTGCAGGTGGTGAATATTTCAAGGAATCAACAGTTGTTGAGGGAGATGTGTTAGAAAAAGTTGAGGAATTGGGACTGTTGGCTCCTCTTCACAATCCAGCTAACGCAGCTGGAATTCGCGCATTTAAGGAATTGCTTCCAGATATTACCAGTGTTGTCGTATTTGATACCTCATTCCACACAACCATGCCAGAGAAGGCTTATCGCTACCCTCTACCAACTAAATACTACACAGACAACAAGGTTCGTAAATATGGTGCCCACGGGACAAGCCACCAGTTTGTCGCAGGAGAAGCAGCGAAACTTTTGGGCCGTCCTCTAGAAGATTTGAAATTGATTACCTGCCATATTGGTAACGGGGCTTCTATCACAGCTGTTAAGGGTGGGAAGTCTGTGGATACTTCTATGGGATTCACACCACTCGGCGGTGTGATGATGGGAACTCGTACAGGAGATATTGACCCTGCTATCATCCCTTATCTCATGCAATATACAGAGGATTTCAATACCCCTGAAGATATTAGTCGCATTCTCAATCGTGAATCAGGGCTCATGGGAGTTTCTGGTCAGTCAAGCGATATGCGTGATGTGATTGCTGCCATGGAAGCAGGAGACCATGATGCGACTTTGGCTTATGAAATGTATGTCGATCGTATCCAAAAACATATTGGCCAATACCTTGCAGTCCTAAATGGAGCAGATGCGATTATCTTCACAGCAGGTATCGGTGAAAATGCAGCTTTGGTTCGTGAGGATGTCATTTCAGGTATCTCTTGGTTTGGTTGTGATGTGGATCCAGAAAAGAACGTCTTTGGCGTAACGGGAGACATCTCAACTGACGCAGCGAAAATCCGTGTCTTGGTTATTCCAACAGATGAAGAATTGGTGATTGCACGCGATGTTGAGCGCTTGAAAAAATAAGTAAATACACGTAAAATTTGATTGTAAAAAGAAGTTGGGAAAGAGATTTTCCAGCTTTTTTTCTGTAGAAAATGTCTAAAACCTTGCTGTTATTGGCTTTTTCAAAAAATATGGTATAATAGTAGTAATTTAATAGATGGAGTTGAGTTTTGAAGAAAAGCTTTCGTGTAAAAAGAGAGAAAGATTTTAAGGCGATTTTCAAGGAAGGAACAAGTTTTGCCAATCGAAAATTTGTTGTCTACCAATTGGAAAACCAGCAAAACCATTTTCGAGTAGGACTGTCCGTTAGTAAAAAACTGGGAAATGCAGTTACCAGAAATCAAATTAAGAGACGAATCCGACATATCATACAAAATGCAAAGGGGAGTCTGGTAGATCATGTCGATTTTGTTGTGATTGCTCGAAAAGGGGTGGAAACCTTGGAATATGCAGAGATGGAGAAAAACCTACTCCACGTATTAAAGTTATCAAAGATTTACCAGGAAGGAAATGGGAGTGAAAAAGAAACTACAGTTGACTAGTTTGTTGGGCTTGTCCTTGTTTATCATGACAGCCTGTGCAACAAATGGTACAGCTAGCGATATAACAGCAGATTCGACAGACTTTTGGAGCAAATTCGTCTATTTTTTTGCTGAAATTATCCGCTTTTTGTCCTTTGATATTAGTATCGGAGTGGGGATTATCCTCTTCACAATCTTGATTCGGACGATTTTATTGCCTGTCTTTCAGACACAGATGGTTGCCTCTAGAAAAATGCAAGAGGCTCAACCACGCATCAAGGCTTTGCGAGAGCAATACCCAGGTCGTGATATGGAAAGTAGAACCAAGCTAGACCAGGAGATGCGTAAGGTTTATAAAGAGTTAGGAATCAAACATTCCTCCTCTCTTTGGCCGATTTTAATACAAATGCCGGTTCTCTTGGCGCTCTTTCAAGCCTTGAGTCGAGTAGACTTTTTGAAAACAGGTCACTTTTTATGGATTAATTTGGGAGGAGTAGATACAAGTTTTGTCCTTCCGATTTTGGCGGCAGTCTTTACCTTCTTGAGTAGCTGGTTATCGAATAAAGCTTTGTCTGAAAAAAGTGGAGCTACGACAGGGATGATGTATGGTATGCCTGTATTGATTTTTGTTTTTGCCATCTCCGCCCCAAGTGGTGTAGCCTTGTACTGGGCTGTATCCAATGCTTACCAAGTTCTGCAAACCTATTTCTTGAACAATCCTTTCAAGATTATCGCTGAAAGAGAAGCAGTGGCGCAAGCAGAAAAAGATTTAGAAGGCAAGAAGAGAAGAGCTTTGAAAAAAGCACAGAAAAAGAAAAAATAAGGAGGAATCTGGTAATGGTATTATTTACAGGTTCAACGGTTGAAGAAGCAATCCAAAAAGGATTGAAAGAATTAGACATTCCAAGAATGAAGGCCCATATCAAGGTCGTTTCGAAAGAGAAAAAAGGATTCTTAGGCTTGTTTGGTAAGAAGCCAGCTCAAGTTGATATCGAAGCTATTAGTGAAACGACAGTGATCAAAGCCAACCAGCAGGCCATTAAAGGGGTTCCCAAAGAAGTTAATGAAAAAAATGAACCTGTGAAAACAGTAAGTGAAGCAACTGTTGATTTGGGGCATGTAGTTGAAGCCATCAAGAAGATTGAAGAAGAAGGTCAAGGTGTTTCTGAAGAGGTCAAGGCTGAAATCCTGAAAAATGAAAAACATGCCAGCACGATTTTGGAAGAAACAGGTCATATTTCAATTTTAAATGATTTGGAACCAGAGGATACTACCGAGGAAGTGGAATCTGCTCCAGAAAAAGAAACTGAAACGCAGGAAACAACAAGCCAGTCTTTGGAAGATTTAGGCTTGAAAGTAGAACCAAGTTATGACATCGAACAAGTGGCAACTGAAGTAGCTAACTACGTTCAAACCATTGTAGATGATATGGATGTTGAAGGAACGATTTCAAGTGACTACAATCGCCGCACCATCAATCTTCAAATTGACACCAATGAACCAGGTCGTATTATCGGCTACCACGGAAAAGTCTTGAAAGCTCTTCAGCTGTTAGCGCAAAATTACCTTTATAACCGCTATTCAAGAACCTTCTACATTACGATCAATGTCAATGATTATGTTGAACACCGTGCAGAAGTCTTGCAAACCTACGCTCAAAAATTGGCGACTCGCGTTTTAGAAGAAGGACGTAGCCAACAAACTGATCCAATGTCAAATAGCGAACGCAAGATAATCCATCGCATTATTTCGCGCATGGATGGCGTGACGAGTTACTCTGAAGGTGACGAGCCAAATCGCTATGTTGTTGTAGATGCAGAATAAGCAAAGCAAAATCAGGTTCATCCTGATTTTTTGCTAGGAAAGGAAAGATTCAGATATGCTGAAATCAGTTAGAGAATACCTATCATTTGCAGGAGTCCAGTACCGCAATCCTGATAAAGCTGGCGATGAAAGAGAAAAGATGTTGGACTTGCGGCAAAAAGGCCAAGAGGCTCGGAAGTCTTTTACAGAACTGGCCAAAACCTTTCAAGCTAGTCATCCAGAATGGCAATTGCAACAGACTAGTCAGTGGATGAACCAAGCGCAACGCTTGCGGCCACATTTCTGGGCCTATCTTCAGAGAGACGGACAAGTGACAGAACCTATGATGGCTCTTCGTTTGTATGGAACACCTGCTGACTTTGGGATTTCTTTGGAAGTCAGTTTCATCGAGCGCAAGAAAGACGAACAGACCTTAGACAAGCAAGCCAAGGTCTTAGAACTTCCAGTGGTAGAAGGAATTTATTATCTAGTCTATTCAAATGGGGAAAGTCATAAGGTGGAGGCTACTGAGGAGAATCGTCGTACTTTACGCGAGAAGGTGAGAAGTCAGGAAGTCCGTAAAGTGTTGGTTAAGTCAGATGTTTCCCTCATTAAAAATCAGTCAGTAGAAGCGATATTGGAGAAGCTAGAAGACGCTTATACGCGCTTGCTTCCGTACTATGAAGTGACGAGGGAATAGAAAATCAAATGTGTTAGATGAACGCAAATTGTTTTATTGCTATTCTATGCATTTTTTCATATAATAGTAAAATAGGATGTGTGATTTATTAATCACCTCAAAGAGAAAGGAAATTCTATGTCAAATCTATCTGTTAATGCAATTCGTTTTCTAGGTATTGACGCCATCAACAAAGCAAACTCAGGTCACCCAGGGGTGGTTATGGGGGCTGCTCCTATGGCATATAGCCTCTTTACAAAGCAACTTCGTATCAATCCAGCTCAACCAAACTGGATTAACCGCGATCGCTTTATTCTTTCAGCAGGACACGGCTCTATGCTTCTTTATGCCCTTCTTCACCTTTCTGGTTTTAAAGATGTTAGCATGGATGAAGTCAAGAACTTCCGCCAATGGGGTTCCAAAACGCCAGGTCACCCAGAATTTGGGCATACAGCAGGGGTTGACGCTACAACTGGTCCTCTAGGACAAGGGATTTCTACTGCCACAGGTTTTGCCCAAGCAGAACGTTTCCTAGCAGCAAAATACAATCGCGAAGGCTACAATATCTTTGACCACTATACTTATGTGATCTGTGGAGATGGAGACTTGATGGAAGGTGTCTCAAGTGAGGCGGCTTCATACGCAGGCTTGCAAAAACTAGACAAGTTGGTTGTTCTTTATGATTCAAATGACATCAACTTGGATGGTGAGACAAAGGATTCCTTTACAGAAAGTGTTCGTGACCGTTACAATGCCTACGGTTGGCATACAGCCTTGGTTGAAGATGGAACAGACTTGGAAGCAATCCATGCTGCTATCGAAACAGCTAAAGCTTCAGGCAAACCATCTTTGATTGAAGTGAAGACTGTGATTGGATACGGTTCTCCAAACAAACAAGGAACTAATGCGGTACACGGTGCTCCTCTTGGAGCAGATGAAACTGCGGCTACTCGCCAAGCGCTCGGTTGGGACTATGAACCATTTGAAATCCCAGATCAAGTTTATGCTGATTTCAAGGAAAATGTTGCAGACCGTGGTGCATCAGCTTATCAAGCTTGGACTAAATTAGTCGCTGACTATAAAAAAGCGCATCCAGAACTGGCTGCAGAAGTAGAAGCCATTATCGACGGCCGTGATCCAGTTGAAGTGACTCCAGCAGACTTCCCAGCCTTAGAAAATGGCTTCTCTCAAGCAACTCGTAATTCAAGTCAAGATGCTTTGAACGTTGTAGCTGCTAAATTGCCAACCTTCCTAGGTGGTTCAGCTGACCTTGCTCACTCAAACATGACTTATATCAAGACTGATGGACTTCAAGACGATGCTAATCGCTTGAACCGTAACATTCAGTTTGGTGTTCGTGAATTTGCAATGGGAACAATCTTGAACGGGATGGCCCTTCACGGTGGACTTCGTGTATACGGTGGTACTTTCTTCGTCTTCTCTGACTATGTGAAAGCAGCTGTCCGCTTGTCAGCCTTGCAAGGACTTCCTGTGACTTATGTCTTTACCCACGATTCAATCGCGGTTGGTGAAGATGGTCCAACTCACGAACCAGTTGAACACCTAGCAGGTCTCCGTGCTATGCCAAATCTGAATGTTTTCCGCCCAGCAGATGCTCGTGAAACTCAAGCAGCTTGGTACCTTGCCGTGACAAGCGAAAAAACACCAACTGCCCTTGTCTTGACACGTCAAAACTTGACTGTCGAAGAAGGAACAGACTTTGACAAAGTTGCGAAAGGTGCCTATGTTGTCTATGAAAATGCAGCAGACTTTGATACGATCTTGATTGCAACAGGTTCAGAGGTGAATTTGGCGGTCGCAGCTGCCAAAGAATTGGCTAGCCAAGGTGCAAAAGTCCGTGTAGTCAGCATGCCATCAACAGATGTCTTTGACGCACAAGATGCAGCATACAAGGAAGAAATCCTTCCAAATGCAGTTCGCCGTCGTGTTGCAGTCGAAATGGGTGCAACTCAAAACTGGTACAAATATGTTGGTCTTGATGGTGCAGTTCTCGGTATTGATACCTTTGGAGCATCTGCCCCAGCACCAAAAGTATTGGCAGAGTACGGATTTACAGTTGAAAATCTAGTCAAAGTCGTTCAAAACTTGAAATAATCACAAAAATCAGAGTGAAAACTCTGATTTTTTATAACCATAAAAACAAGGCACAATCTTGTAAAAGTAGCTGAAATTTGATATAGTAGTCCTATGTAAAATACAAAGGAGAAAATACTATGGAAAATATTAGTCCAAATTTAACATTTTTGATCATGCTTGTAGGTATGTTTGCCTTGATGTTCTTTATGCAACGTTCTCAAAAGAAACAAGCACAAAAGCGTATGGAAAGCTTGAACAAGCTTCAAAAAGGATATGAAGTCATTACAATTGGTGGACTTTACGGAACAGTGGATGAAGTAGATACTGAGAAAGGTACAATCGTACTGGATGTAGATGGCGTTTATTTGACTTTTGAATTGGCTGCTATCAAGACCGTTTTGCCACTCAAAGAAGCTGTGACACCAGAAGGAACAGTTGTTGACGAAGGCGGAGCAATCGAAGAATAAAACGGGACCTGTCACTCCCGTTTTTCTATGAGATGAGAGGAAAAGGGATGAAAAAAATAGTATTTGTGTGCTTAGGAAATATTTGCCGTAGCCCCATGGCAGAGTTTGTGATGAAGTCCATGACGAGTGATTATCAAGTTGAGAGTCGTGCAACTTCGTCTTGGGAACATGGTAATCCGATTCATAAGGGAACGCAGGCGATTTTCCAGCAGTATCAGATCCCGTATGACAAAGATAAAACATCGCTTCAGATTGGCAGAGAAGACTTTGAATCGTTTGATTACGTTATCGGAATGGATGCTTCAAACGTTTCAGATCTGCGTCAAATGTGCCCTCAGGAACTACAGTACAAGATCTACTCTTTTGCGGCTGAAAGTGTCCCAGATCCTTGGTATACAGGAGATTTTGAGGAAACCTATGCTCGTATTACAAGTGGATGTCAAAGCTGGCTAGATCGATTAGAAAATGAGAGTGACAATGGAAAAGCTTAAACAATTTTATGAGAAGTGTAGAGTTTACCTAACTCGTCCTAGGTTAGAGCTCATTGCAGTTGTCGTAATGGTACTCTGTGCTCTTTCGATATTTCTGCTAAATACGCCTAAAAAGGGTGTCCTGACACTTGATGGTGGAGCTCTTGTTTATGATGGCACCTTGGTACGAGGGAAAATGAATGGTCAAGGGACCCTGACCTTTGAAAACGGAGACCAATATACAGGTGATTTTAATAATGGAGCCTTTAACGGGAAAGGAACTTTCCAATCAAAAGATGGCTGGAAATACGAAGGTGATTTTGTAAATGGCCAAGCTGAAGGTCAAGGGAAGTTGACTACAGAGCAAGAAGTTGTTTATGAAGGAACCTTTAAACAAGGCGTTTTTCAACAAAAACAGTAGTCTCCAAGTTAGGAGACTATTTTCAAAACCTAAAAAGAAAACGCTTTCTGCGTTTGAATTCGATAACTAACTCTCAACTAGAAAAACTTTGTGAAATAAAAAAAATTTTTCGATAATTTCACAATCATCCAAGCAAAACTCTGTTGTGTAGCTACATTGAGAAAAAAATCACAATCTTGGGGAATTTCTTTGTGAAATGTTTATGAAACTGTTTACAAAGCATAAAAAAAGAGTTATAATAAACTTGTGAAAAAATTAACAAAGGATAACATCCTTAAAGGCTATGGAGGATAATATGGCTGATAAAAAAACAGTAACCCCAGAGGAAAAACAACTTGCTGCTGAAAAGCATGTCGATGGTCTCGTGAAAAAAGCCTTGGTTGCGCTTGATGAAATGCGCAAGTTGAACCAAGAGCAAGTTGACTACATCGTGGCAAAAGCTTCGGTTGCAGCACTTGACGCGCACGGTATCCTTGCACAACATGCAGTTGAAGAAACTGGTCGTGGAGTATTTGAAGACAAGGCAACAAAGAATCTATTTGCCTGTGAGCACGTAGTGAACAATATGCGTGGAGTTAAAACAGTTGGAGTTATCGAAGATGATCCAATTACAGGTTTGACAAAGATTGCGGAGCCTGTCGGTGTAATCTGTGGTGTCACTCCGACAACAAACCCAACTTCAACAGCGATTTTCAAATCCTTGATTGCTTTGAAAACACGTAACCCAATCGTTTTCGCTTTCCATCCATCAGCTCAAGAATCATCAGCTCACGCAGCACAAATCGTTCGCGATGCAGCGATTGCAGCTGGAGCACCTGAAAACTGTGTTCAATGGATTACAGAACCATCTATGGAAGCAACTGGAGCGCTTATGAATCACGAAGGTGTTGCAACTATCCTTGCAACTGGTGGGAATGCCATGGTTAAAGCTGCATACTCATGTGGAAAACCAGCTCTTGGGGTAGGTGCCGGAAACGTTCCTGCCTATGTAGAAAAATCTGCTGACCTTCGTCAAGCTGCTCATGACATCGTTATGTCTAAATCATTTGATAATGGGATGGTCTGTGCATCAGAACAAGCCGTTATCATTGATAAAGAAGTATATGACGAATTTGTAGAAGAATTCAAATCATATCACACTTACTTTGTAAACAAAAAAGAAAAAGCCCTTCTTGAAGAATTCTGTTTCGGTGTAAAAGCTAATAGCAAAAACTGTGCAGGTGCTAAACTAAATGCAAACATCGTTGGTAAACCAGCAGCATGGATTGCTGAACAAGCAGGATTCAGCGTTCCAGAAGGAACAAACATCTTGGCTGCAGAATGTGCAGAAGTAGGACCGAAAGAACCATTGACTCGTGAAAAATTGTCACCAGTTATCGCTGTCCTAAAAGCTGAAGATACAGAAGACGGTCTTAAAAAAGCTCGCCAAATGGTTGAGTTTAACGGACTTGGTCACTCAGCAGCTATTCATACAAAAGACGAAGCTCTTGCTAAACGCTTTGGTACAGAAATCAAAGCAATGCGTATTATCTGGAACTCTCCATCTACTTTCGGTGGTATCGGTGACGTATACAATGCCTTCATTCCATCATTGACACTTGGATGTGGTTCATATGGACACAACTCAGTTGGTGATAATGTGAGTGCGATCAACCTTCTAAACATCAAGAAAGTAGGGAAACGTAGAAATAATATGCAGTGGTTTAAAGTTCCTTCAAAAATTTACTTCGAACGCAATTCTATCCAATACCTTCAAACATGTGAAGATATTGAACGCGTTATGATTGTTACAGACAAATCGATCGAAAAACTTGGTTTTGTTCAACGCATTATTGACCAATTGAACAAACGTAGCAACCGTGTAACTGTCCAAGTCTTCTCAGATGTTGAACCAGATCCAGATATCACAACTGTAGAACGTGGTGCTGAAGTGATGAGAGCATTTGAACCAGATACAATCATCGCTCTTGGTGGTGGTTCTCCAATGGACGCGGCGAAAGTAATGTGGCTCTTCTACGAGCAACCAGAAATCGACTTCCGTGACTTGGTTCAAAAATTCATGGACATCCGTAAACGTGCCTTCCGCTTCCCATCACTTGGTAAGAAAGCGAAGTACATCGGTATTCCAACAACTTCAGGTACAGGTTCAGAAGTAACACCATTTGCCGTTATCTCTGATAAGAAAAACAATCGTAAATACCCATTGGCTGACTACTCATTGACACCAACTATTGCGATTGTTGACCCTGCTTTGGTTGAATCAGTTCCTGACTTCATCGCTGCTGATACAGGTATGGACGTCTTGACTCACGCGACTGAAGCTTATACTTCAAACTTTGCCAACGACTACACAGACGGTATTGCACTTCAAACAATCAAACTTGTCTTTGAATGGTTGGAAAAATCTGTTAAGACAGCTGACCCAGAAGCACGTGAAAAAATGCATAATGCGTCTACAATGGCTGGTATGGCCTTTGCCAATGCCTTCCTTGGTATGAGCCACTCAATGGCCCACAAGATCGGTGGTGTTCACCATACTGTTCACGGACGTACAAACGCAATCTTGCTTCCATACGTTATCCGTTACAATGGTACTCGCCCATCTAAGACAACTACATGGCCTAAATACAACTACTGGAAAGCTGATGAGAAATTCCAAGACATCGCGAAAATGCTTGGCTTGCCTCACTCAACTCCAGAAGAAGCAGTTGAAGCATACGCTAAAGCTGTTTACGAACTTGGTGTTGCAGTAGGTATCAAGATGAACTTCAAGGATCAAGGAATTGATGAAAAAGCTTGGAAAGACAGCTTGCATGAAATTGCCTTGCTTGCTTATGAAGACCAATGTTCACCTGCAAACCCTCGCTTGCCAATGGTAGCTGACATGGAAGAAATCATGGCAGATGCTTACTATGGTTATGCAGAACGTCCAGGACGTCGCAAATAATTGTTTATCAGCCTAGAGGCAGGAGTAATCCTGTCTCTTTTTTGTAAACTCTGAAAGAGTTGAAATTGTAGTTTCACCTTGATAATGAAGAGAATATGCAGATATTATAAAAGATTCTAGAGATATGCTTTGGAAATAAAAGAATGGATGAATAAAAAGGGGGGAGAAAAAGTAGAAAAGCAGGAGAGAAAATCAACGCCCATACTTGCAATTAAACTCAAATAGTTATATAATAGGTTTGTTGAAAGGTGATTTGTAGTGATTCAAGTTACTCTTTTCACAATAAAATTTTCATGATTTTCATAAGGAGGAAATCACTAATGGTAGTTAAAGTTGGTATTAACGGTTTCGGTCGTATCGGTCGTCTTGCTTTCCGTCGTATCCAAAACGTAGAAGGTGTTGAAGTTACTCGCATCAACGACCTTACAGATCCAGTTATGCTTGCACACTTGTTGAAATACGACACAACTCAAGGTCGTTTCGACGGTACTGTAGAAGTTAAAGAAGGTGGATTCGAAGTTAACGGTAAATTCGTTAAAGTTTCTGCTGAACGTGATCCAGAACAAATCGACTGGGCTACTGACGGTGTAGAAATCGTTCTTGAAGCAACTGGTTTCTTTGCTAAGAAAGAAGCAGCTGAAAAACACCTTAAAGGTGGAGCTAAGAAAGTTGTTATCACTGCTCCTGGTGGAAACGACGTTAAAACAGTTGTATTCAACACTAACCACGACGTTCTTGACGGTACTGAAACAGTTATCTCAGGTGCTTCATGTACTACAAACTGCTTGGCTCCAATGGCTAAAGCTCTTCAAGACAACTTCGGTGTTGTAGAAGGATTGATGACTACTATCCACGCTTACACTGGTGACCAAATGATCCTTGACGGACCACACCGTGGTGGTGACCTTCGTCGTGCTCGCGCTGGTGCTGCAAACATCGTTCCTAACTCAACTGGTGCTGCTAAAGCTATCGGTCTTGTAATCCCAGAATTGAACGGTAAACTTGACGGATCTGCACAACGTGTTCCAACTCCAACTGGATCAGTTACTGAATTGGTAGCAGTTCTTGAAAAGAACGTTACTGTTGATGAAGTGAACGCAGCTATGAAAGCAGCTTCAAACGAATCATACGGTTACACAGAAGATCCAATCGTATCTTCAGATATCGTAGGTATGTCTTACGGTTCATTGTTTGACGCAACTCAAACTAAAGTTCTTGACGTTGACGGTAAACAATTGGTTAAAGTTGTATCATGGTACGACAACGAAATGTCATACACTGCACAACTTGTACGTACTCTTGAATACTTTGCAAAAATCGCTAAATAATTCTTGAGTCGATAAAAGCAAGGCCTTCTGGTCTTGCTTTTTTGTATAGAAAAATGGATGATAGTATCATCCATTTTGTTTTAATTCTGTTTCGAAAGTATCTGAGAGGGCAGTAAAACTCAATTGTTCTAAGGTGAGTGGATGAGTAAAGGAAAGTCGAAAGGCATGAAGCATCAGCCTGCTTACTTTTGATCTAGAGTTATAGAGAGGATCGCCCAGAATAGGGTGTTTATGGTGAGAGAGGTGAACACGGATTTGATGCGTTCGACCGGTCTTTAGTTTGCAACGGACAAGGGTAGTCTTGTTTGGAAATTGCTTTAATCGACTGATATGTGTTTCAGCATATTGTCCATTTTTGGCATCAACTATTCTTTTTCTACGATCGTGTCGATCACGACCAATTTTATCTCGAAAGACAAGTTCTTTACTCTCTACTCGCCCTTCTATAAGTGCCCAGTACTCACGAGCGATCTCCTTTTTCTCCAACAAACGATTGAGGATGGGTAAGATAAAAGGATTTTTAGCAAAAAGCACTAAACCGCTTGTTTCCATATCCAGACGATGAACGACATAACAAGTTTGGCCAACGTAGGCAGAGACGTGGTTGAGAAGGGCAATTTCACCAGGTTGATTTCCGTGAGTTTTCATGCCTTCGGGCTTGTTGACGATAATGAGATGTTGGTCTTGATAAACCTCTTGAACGAGGTCTGAATTGCCCCAAAGGATTTCTTTTGGGGGATAATCTTCCTCGTCAAAAGTCAACTGGCAAATGTCCCCTGGCTTGACCATCTCGTTCCAGTGAACTTCTTTGTGGTTGATTAAGATGTTCTTCTTTATTCTCAAAAAATGGCGGATTTTTCTAGGGATGAGGAGTTGTTCCTCTAGAAATTGTTTGACCGTCATTTGAGGCAAGGATTCGGGTAATGTAAATGTGAATTGCATACAGATATTGTAACAAAAAAAGCCCTATTTGGATAGGGAGTAGCTAAATTCTTGAGTTCCTATGGTGAAGATGATAAAATAAACGCATGAAATTAGATAAATTATTTGAGAAGTTTCTTTCTCTCTTTAAAAAAGAAACGAATGAATCAGCGGAGTCTGATTCGACTAGCATGCGTCGTTCACGGAGCGACAGAAAAAAATTGTCCCAAGTAGGCCCAATTCGGAAATTTTGGCGCCGTTATCATCTGACAAAAATCGTCATCATTTTAGGGTTAAGTGCAGGTTTGCTAGTAGGAACCTACCTATTTGCGATAGCCAAGTCGACCAATGTCAATGACTTGCAAAATGCCTTGAAAACGCGAACTCTGATTTTTGACCGCGAAGAAAAAGAGGCTGGCGCCCTATCCGGTCAAAAGGGAACCTATGTTGAGCTGACAGCTATCAGTAAAGACTTGCAAAATGCTGTCGTCGCGACAGAGGACCGTTCTTTTTATAAAAATGATGGGATTAACTACGGTCGTTTCTTTCTAGCCATCCTTACCGCGGGTCGTTCTGGAGGGGGCTCCACCATCACTCAACAGTTGGCGAAAAATGCCTATCTTTCCCAGGACCAGACCGTTGAACGGAAGGCCAAGGAGTTTTTCCTTGCCTTAGAGTTGACAAAGAAATACAGCAAGGAGCAAATCCTTACTATGTACCTCAATAACGCCTACTTTGGAAATGGGGTATGGGGTGTTGAAGATGCAAGTAAGAAATATTTCGGTGTATCCGCTTCGCAACTAACGCTTGATCAGGCGGCTACTCTAGCAGGGATGCTCAAGGGACCAGAATTGTATAATCCATTAAATTCTGTTGAAACTTCGACCAACCGTAGGGATACTGTTTTGCAAAATATGGTTGCAGCGGGCTATATTGATAAAAATCAAGAGACCGAAGCGGCTGGAGTAGATATGGCTTCACAACTGCAAGATAAGTATGAAGGCAAGGTTTCGGATTATCGTTACCCGTCCTATTTTGATGCAGTTGTCAACGAAGCGGTTTCCAAGTACAATCTCACAGAAGAAGAGATTGTCAACAATGGCTATCGCATCTATACAGAGCTTGACCAAAACTACCAAGCAAACATGCAGGTTATTTATGAAAACACTGCGCTATTTCCAACAGCAGAAGACGGAACGCATGCCGAATCTGGTAGTGTCGCTCTGGAACCCAAGACTGGTGGAGTGCGTGGAGTTGTTGGCCGTGTAGCTGGTGATGACAAACCAGGCTTCCGCAATTTCAACTATGCCACTCAGTCTAAGCGTAGCCCAGGCTCAACCATTAAACCTTTAGTCGTTTATACACCCGCAGTAGAAGCAGGATGGGCCTTGAACAAGCAACTGGATAATCATACGATGCAGTACAACAGTTATCAAGTAGACAACTATGCGGGTATTAAGACATCTCCAGAAGTACCTATGTATCAGGCCTTGGCGGAATCACTCAACCTACCTGCTGTTGCGACTGTAAATGAATTAGGTATTGACAAAGCTTTTGACGCTGGGGAGAGATTTGGTCTGAATATGGAAAAAGTTGACCGAGTTCTTGGAGTTGCTCTTGGTGGAGGTGTGGAGACGAATCCTCTCCAGATGGCGCAAGCCTATGCAGCCTTTGCCAATGGAGGTCTAATGCCTGAAGCACATTTCATCACTCGTATTGAAAATGCCAGCGGTCAGGTCATCAAGAGTCATAAAAACTCCCAAAAACGAGTGATTGATAAGTCGGTAGCTGATAAAATGACCAGCATGATGCTAGGAACATTTACCAATGGTACAGGAATTAGTTCATCACCAGCGGATTACGTTATGGCTGGTAAAACAGGTACGACTGAAGCTGTTTTCAACCCAGAATATACCAGTGACCAGTGGGTGATCGGCTATACTCCAGATGTTGTAATCAGCCACTGGCTAGGCTTCCCAACAACAGATGAGAATCATTATCTAGCAGGTTCGACCTCAAATGGAGCAGCCCATGTCTTTAGAAGTATGGCTAATACCATTTTGCCTTACACTCCAGGTAGCACTTTTACAGTTGAGAATGCTTATAAACAAAATGGTATTGAACCAGAAAATACGAAAAAGCAGGTTGCTGAGAATGAGACAAACCAGTCTGAGGACCCGATAGGAGATATTCGTAGTCGTGCACAAAATCTTGTAGATGAAGCAGGACGTGCGATTTCAGAAGCTAAAATAAAAGAAAAAGCTCAGACAATATGGGACTCAATCCTTAATCTATTTCGTTAAGAGGCTTGTCAAAGCCTAGGTTTCTTGTTATAATAGATAAGATGGAGGCGTTATGGCACTAAAAAAAGCAAGCCTAGCTTGTGCAGTTTGTGGTTCAAGGAATTACTCAATCAAAATTAGTGGGAACCCCAAGCCAACACGACTAGAAGTAAATAAATTTTGTAAACATTGTGGAAAATATACGACACATAGAGAAACGAGATAGGAGAGAACGATGGGTTTTATTAAGGATATTTTTAAACTTCTTAAAGAAACAACTTGGCCAACTCGCAAAGAAAGCTGGAGAGATTTTCGCTCTATTATGGAATACACAGCCTTCTTTGTGGTCATCATTTATATTTTTGACCAGTTGATTGTTTCAGGTTTGATTCGATTTATTAACATTTTTTAGAAGAAAAGCGGAGAACTTCTGCTAGCTTTCTTCTATGATATGTATGAAAGGAAATATCATGGATAGTTTTGACAAGGGATGGTTTGTTCTACAAACTTATTCTGGCTATGAAAATAAGGTAAAAGAAAATCTATTGCAACGTGCGCAAACATATAACATGTTGGATAATATTCTACGTGTTGAGATTCCAACACAAACCGTGCAAGTTGAGAAAAATGGAAAGAAAAAGGAAATTGAAGAGAATCGCTTTCCAGGTTATGTCCTTGTAGAAATGGTCATGACCGATGAAGCATGGTTCGTCGTTCGAAACACACCTAACGTAACAGGATTCGTCGGCTCACACGGTAACAGATCAAAACCAACTCCACTTTTGGAACAAGAAATCCGTGATATTCTGGTTTCAATGGGACAAACTGTTCAAGAGTTCGATATTGACGTTGAAGTTGGCCAGACAGTCCGCATCATTGATGGCGCTTTTGCAGACTACACAGGTAAAATTACTGAAATTGATAACAACAAAGTGAAGATGATTATCTCTATGTTTGGTAATGATACGATTGCAGAAGTGAATCTCAACCAAATTGCAGAATTATAACCCCAGAGAGGCTTTGCCTCTCTTTTATGTGTCGTTGAGGGAGAAAGAAGTATAGAATAGAGGAAGTAGACCCAGGGGCTCGCGCATTTTGCTAAACTAAATGCAGAAAGGAGAGGTCTATGAATCTAAAAGACTTATATGAAGAAAGTAAGGGAATCGTCCATAAGTGTCGCAAAGATTATCATTTGCATCTGTGGGAGAAAGAGGACTGGGACCAGGAAGGCATGTTATGTCTGTATGAGCTGGTGAGTCGCAACCCAGAGTTACTAGAGGGCGAGCGCCATCAACTATATGTCTGCTTTAAAACAAAATTTAGAAATCGTATTCTAGATTACATCCGTAAACAGGAAAGTCACAAGCGCCGTTTTGACAAAGAACCCTATGAAGAGGTGAGTGAGATTAGCCATCGTCTAGGAGAAAAAGGACTCAGGCTGGACGATTATTATCTCTTTCACGAACTTCTAAAGAATTACAAATCAAAACAGAGTGTGGAAAAACAAGAATTAATAGACCGTCTCATGGGAGGGGAAGTCTTTAGAGGACGTAAAGCTCTCCTGAGAGAACTTTCCCTTGTCTTTTCAGAATTTCGGTAAAGATGAAAAAAGTCCTTGACAAAGGTAAAAAAGTAGGTATAATAGAAAGAGTTGAAAA